>NZ_JAZFTO010000222.1:0-11495 GCF_036446775.1 Candidatus Desulfatibia sp. | reverse complement strand
CTTCAGCCCATCTTTGGCTGATACCTCACTCGCAAAATCCGCGAAATAGCCAGCTATTCCTGTGGTTTTGCTCTCTCGGATCAGCCAAACCTGAACCAAATCTGAGCGCCAATTCTGCGAAGTTATTTTTGCGCGAACCCTAAGCCGAGGCGGCCACGTCCAGATTTTGTTTTTTAATCTTTGCCACCAGGGTCGTGCGGTTGATATTGAGAAGTTTGGCAGCCTTTGATTTGACCCAGTTGCTTTTCTCTAAGGCCTCAAGAATAATTCTTCTTTCATAGTTTTGAACCGCCTCATGCAGGTTCAACTCTTTTTCTATGATCACCTCTTCAACGGGCTGGACAGATTGACCGCTCTCCTGCATGTTTTCAGGCAGATCGTCAAAATACACCACCGGATTTTCGCAAAGGATTGTAAATCGCTTGATCACGTTTTCAAGTTCTCTGACATTTCCCGGCCAGTCATAAGCATGCATGGCCTCCATCACTTCAGGGGATAATTTTGTTATTTTTTTTTGCTTTCCTTTCTGAAACTTTTTCAAAAAATGATCAATAAGCAAGGGGATATCTGATTTTCGCTGTTTTAAACCGGGGACTTTGATTGGAATTACATTTAAGCGATAATACAAATCCTCTCTAAACTTTTCCTTGTTAATGGCCGTCGTAAGATTCTTATTGGTAGCTGCAACAATCCTCAGATCTACATGGATGGTTTTGGTTCCGCCCACTCTTTCAAATTTTTGTTCCTGCAGCACCCTTAATAACTTGACCTGCAAGGCCGGGCTCATCTCCCCGATCTCATCTAAAAAAATAGTCCCGCAATTGGCCAATTCAAATCGACCGACCCTGCTTTTATGGGCACCGGTGAAGGCCCCTTTCTCGTGGCCGAAAAGTTCACTCTCCAGCAATGCCTCCGGAACAGCGCCACAATTAATAACAACCAGCGGTTTATCGCTCCGGCTGCTGTTGTAATGGATTGCTTTTGCTATCAATTCCTTCCCGGTACCGCTGGCGCCGGTAATCAAGACCGTACCGTCCGTATCCGCCACTTTTTCTATAAGGTCGAAGATCTTTTTAATGGCGCTGCTTGTTCCCACAAGCTTCGTATACTTGTATTGCCCTCGCAGCTCCTTTTTAAGCCTGATATTTTCTTCCTCAAGACTCTTGAATTTTAGTGCCTTTTCAACTGACAGTAAAATATCGCTGGCTGATACCGGCTTGGTGATATAATCAAAAGCCCCTTTTTTGATGGCCTCCACCGAGCTTTTAATAGAACCGTGTCCGGTGAGAATGATGCACAAGGTTTTAGCCGATTTGGCGATTAAATGGTCAAGCACCTCCATACCGCCAACATCCGGCATTATGAGATCCGTTAAAACCAGCTCATATTCATCATTCTCCAACTCTCTGATGCCCGCCTCACCGCCGAGGGCCGCCGCGACTTCATAATCATTGGTCTCTAAAATATCAACGATTAGCTTCAATATATCGGGATTATCGTCTATGATTAGAATCTTTGACATAGAATACTATCTTTTTTAAAAAAAGGAAATTGCCGTACTATCAAGTTATTAATAAAATATTATAATGTTTCAGACAAATCAAGGACAAAAAAGTGCGGATATTTTGAAAAGTAGGCCGGGAAAAGTCGATAATTTGTTACTTCTCAATAGGTTAAGGGAAAAGTTATAGCTGCCGCCAACAAAATTTAAAAAGCAGTGAAACGCTGTAAAAATAGAATTTGCGGCAAAAATTTGACTCCATAGGACTTAAATGTAATCCCCGCGATGAAACTTCAGTGCCGCCACATTGGCAGTCACAGCCAGGTCTTGGACAAATTTTTCAAGCTCATGATCGTGATGGACTTTATCGGCAGCCTCAGCTTCAATCAAACTCACTTCTTTTTCAATGCTTGCAACTAACGGTGCAATATCTTTTAAACTCTGGCCGGGATCGGTCAGCAATCTGGCATAATCATCCAACAAATTTAGAATCTTATCACCCTGCTTAATGACATCGGTCTGGTGGTCAACAGGGCTCGGCATCGTTGTCTCATCAACCTTATGCAGAGTTTTTTCAAAAATTTGCTTGAATTGATTATCGCCGTTGACCTTGTTAGATGGCTGCAATCCTGATTTAAATGCATTATCTATCTTATTGATATTCATGTTTACGCCTCCCTTAGTATCTATTTTCGGCACTACCAAACAGTTCCTTTAGAAAAAAATCACGATTTTAACAAAAACTATATTTTACGGCCCAAAGCCGAAGATCAGCCGTCAAATACCTTTTTCAGCTTTTCGCTGATTGTCTCGGCCGTAAACGGTTTCACGATGTAACTGTTTACTCCGGCCTTGACAGCACCGACAATATTGTCTTTCTGGGCTTCGGCTGTAACCATGACAAAGGGAATGCCCTTTAATTCGTCATCCGATTTCATCGTGTTTAATAGATCGATACCCGGCATTTCCGGCATATTCCAGTCACATAGTATCAAATCATATTTCTCTTTTTTAAGTTCCTTGAGAGCGGTACTGCCGTCATCGGCCTCAGCAATATTTGTAAAGCCGATCTGTTTGAGGATGTTTCTTAAAATCCTTCTCATGGTGGCAAAATCGTCAACGATAAGCACTTTCATATTTAAATCCATAATCTCTCGATCTCCTTATTACAACTTGAAAGTTAAATGCAAGCCATCTCAAAAATGTAGCTTTAGATGCATTTTTGAGATGGCCTATATCTTTAATTTACCATTTTAAGCGCTGTCCCGGCAATATTCTTTAAAGAAACCACCTTTTCAGCCGCTCCCAATTTGATGGCCTCATTGGGCATTCCAAAAATTATGCAGCTTCTCTCATCCTGAACGACTGTCCGCGCTCCGGCCTCCTTCATCTTTAACAGCCCCAGGGCTCCATCTGAACCCATTCCCGTGAGAACGGCACCCACCGCATTGCTGCCGGCATAGTTGGCAACAGAATGAAAGAGCACATCTACAGCCGGCCGCTGATGGTGTACCAGGGGACCTTTTTTTATCTGCACGTAGTATCTGGCACCACTCCTTTTAAGCAGCATATGATAGTTACCCGGGGCGATCAGCGCCAATCCGTTGACCACTGAATCACCGTCTTTGGCCTCTTTGACCGTAATCATGCTCAACTCGTTGAGCCTTTCAGCAAAAGAGGTGGTGAAGTGGGCCGGCATATGCTGGACTACAAGAATTCCCGGGGCATTGGGCGGCATACTTGACAAAACAACTCTCAATGCCTCCGTTCCGCCGGTTGAGGCGCCAATGGCAATAATTTTATTAGTCGTTACTGCCAGAGCCTTAGTAGCGATCTTTAACGGTTCATCGGCAGAGACCTTTATTTCTCTTTTGGATTCTACTTTAATTCCGGCTACAGCCTTAATTTTATCAATTAACTGGACGCTCATTTCACCGACCGAGTAAGCGCTTGACGGCTTTGATATAACCTCTAAGGCGCCGCTTGCGAGAGCTTCCATGGCAAGCCTGCCGCTCTTTTTTGTCAGAGAACTGACGATAATGACCGGCATAGGATGGAACTTCATCAATTTTTTCATAAAGGTCAGCCCATCCATCCGAGGCATTTCTATGTCCAAGGTGATGACGTCGGGTTTTAATTTCACTATTTTGTCTCTGGCCACATATGGATCAGGAGCGGTGCCGACCACGTGCAGGTCTTTGTCGCGGGAAAGCTCTTCGCGAAAAACCTTCCTGACCACGGCTGAGTCATCAACTATCAACACCTTTATCTTTTTGTCCATTTGCCTTCCTTTTTCCGCAAGGATCAATCCATAGCAATTGCCGCTGCCAAACGATTATCTTCCGTTTCCAAGAGGATAACATCTCCTTGCAAATCTTTAAGCTTATCATGGGATAGGTCATCTTCCGTCATCATCTCCGGAATTCCCAATTTAAAAGCTCCTTTGGGATCGAAAATTGCAAACATCCCCCCGCTGACCATATTAAGGGCCTCTTTGACGGTATCGGTTCTCTGGCCTGCATCTATTTCGCCCGCATCCAGACCTAAAAAATTGGCCGTAATCTCATTAGCCATATCAACCGGAATTAAAATATAAAAAGACCCCGCCGAGGGACCGGAAAAGTTGAGGGTCGCCCCAAGTAAAGACTGGCCCTGAGCAAACCATGCCTGTAAGCCGCAGTCGTCATCAACAATCTGCACCATTTGATAGAACATGGTCTCAAGCACATTAGAAATCGAAACCTTCATCGCTTTGATCATCGTCGCTTTCTCCATCTTCTGCTTCTCCCATTATGCTGTTTAGCATCCTTTTGATATCTTCGGGCTGGAAAGGCTTTTTGATATAGCCTTTGGCCCCCATCTCCATAGATTTTTGAACGCTCTTTTCACTGCCCTCAGTTGTAACCATCACTACCGGAATCGATCTTAAGATCTGATCATCGTGCATCTCGGCTATCAGCTCAAGCCCATTCATATTGGGCATGTTTATATCCGTTAAAACCAGATCCACCCATGCATCCGCGAGGATTTTCAGGGCCTCTTTACCGTCTGCGGCCTCAAAATACTCTCCCACTTTGAAGCCGGAAACTCTAATCGTCTTTTTTATGACCGATCTCATGGACAAAGAGTCATCAACAATTAACACGTTAAATGCCATTTATTTATCTCCTTGTAATAGCTTGACCAGTTCCTCAAAATCCTTGTTTTTCTATTAAATAGGCCAAGGCATCCTGGACGTAGTTGTTTAAGATAACCTTGCCCATATTCAGCAGATCTTCTTTGTCCCCACGCCGGATACCTTTAACCAAACACTACCATTTTCAACTTTCAACTTCAACGTCCTGTTGACATTGCCGCCCACATCTTCAAAATCAATCATGACATTGTTCTTCCAAAACATTTTTCTGAGAATGGTATGGTTCCTTTTGCCGATATTGAACAAACCGTTCTGATCGAGAATCTGAGCACCGCCGACTACGATGATCTTAAGCCGGTTCTTTTTGGCCCCCAACTTATATGTTTCTTTGAATAGCAGCGGTATCCCGGTATCCCCAAACATAGAGAGATTTTTTTTGGCCTTGTTGCCGTCGAGCGTCGATTCCGGCAACATATAGTGAAGCAAGCCGCCTACTTTCACTACCGGATCATACAGGGCCAATCCGATACAGGAACCCAGAGAGTATGTAACCAGCATATCCCCAGGCTTATTGCTCACCTTCATATCAGCAACACCGACAACAAGATCCATCACTGTCTCTCAGAAGTAATATCGGCAATTTCGGCAATATCCAAAATGAGGCTGACTCTGCCGTCACCCATAATCGCCCCGCCGGCGATCCCTTTTACATCCTTAAACGTCTCGCCAATGCTCTTAATTACAACCTCTTCCTGCCCTAATAATTCATCAATAAGCAGACACCTTCTGCGCTCCTGGTTTTCTACAACAACAACCAGTTTTTCCCAGAGGGCTTTATCCGTATCACTGGCAGATTCATTTCCATTTAAATCGAGGAGACGATCAAGCCGGATCAGGGGAATCAGGCTGTCCCTCACCCTGATCATTTCTCCTTCGCCCTTGACAGTGTAGCACTCCCCTTTTTGGGGTCTGAGAGACTCCTGAACCGCTAAGGTGGGAATGATATATCTTTCACCATTCAACCTAACTACCATCCCATCCAAAATAGCCAATGTAAGGGGCAGGCGCATTAAAATTGTTGTACCTTGGCCCCGGGTTGACTGAATATCGACCCTTCCTCTCAATCTTTCAATTATTTTACTTTTAACCACATCCATGCCGACACCACGTCCGGATACATCCGTCACCTTTTCAGCGGTTGAAAAACCCGGATGAAAGATAAGATTATTGATCTCGCCTTCGGTCAATTTTTCTCCTGCCGGCACGATGCCTTTCGACAAAGCTTTTTCCCAGATCTTTTCCCTGTTCAAACCCCGGCCGTCGTCCTCTATTTCTATTACGATATCACCGCCTTTGTGATAGGCTTTTAAATTTATGGTCCCCTTTGCGGGTTTACCGGCAGCCTTCCGCTCATCGGGCAACTCCATACCGTGATCAATTGAGTTTCTGATAATATGAACCATGGGCGCATATATTTCTTCGACCATATTCCTGTCTATCTCGGTATTCTCGCCTTCCATAACCAACTGGACATCCTTGCCGGCTTTCTTGGCCAGATCGCGAACAAGCCGCAGCATCTTGCGAAAAGTATTCTTTATGGGTTCCATCCTCAGGGCCATCGTGGTCCTTTGCAGGCCGGAGGTTATCTGGTCCAACTGGTTGATGATGTTATCCAGCTTTCGGCTGCTGCCGGCCTCGACGACCTCATTCTGTCTGAGCATCGATTGGGCGATGGCCAGCTCTCCAACCATGTCTATCACGTTATCGAGTTTGTCTGTATCTATCTTTACCTGCAAGGCCACCGGCCGGGTGGTTTTTTTCTGCTCTCTGAGGGCGGAAACAACTTCGCCGGCTTCAACCTTTTTGTCCTCAATAAGTATCTCGCCGATCTTTTTTTTCTGCTGCTCTTTCTGAAGGTGAAGAGCTTCTTGCAAATCCCCTTTAGAAATCGTTCCCTTTTCGATCAGCATTTTCCCCAGAGGCTTTCTCTCCCCTTCTTCAGCCTGATTAACAAAGTGTTCAACCCTGTCGATGTAAGGTTTAATATCCAGTTCGCCTTCCTCAGGCGTTCCTGAATTCATAGTGGCCTGTACATTTTCAATCATCCTCTGCGCCAGATCGACACAATCGAGTATCACATCAATTATTTTTTCATTGATTTGAAGTTCTGCATTGCGGGCCTTGTCCAAAAGATTCTCCACGGCATGGGAAAGTTTATTTATCTTATTAAAATTCAGGAATCCGGAAACACCTTTAATCGTATGGAAAGGCCTGAATATGGCGTTTAGGGTCTCCGGGTCAGAAGGATCCTGCTCAAGATTCACCACATTAATCTCAATAGTGCCCAAATTCTCCAGGGATTCGGCTACAAAATCGGTGATTATCTCTAGGTCCTCTGCACTTAAAAGCTGGGAGCCTTTATTTGTTTTCGTCTTGCGATCGTCAGGCTTTAAAGCAGTTGTCTCTGGTTCCTTAAAGGCCGCCCCTGTTTCAAGTACGGTATCACTTTTATGTTCCAAAGAGGCCGCTGAAGGTTCTATTCCCTCAAAACCAAGGCTTGCTAAAAGCGGGGAAAGGTCCTTATTAAACGCTTGTCCGTTTATAAGGTTTCGGCATATTTCCTGCAACTGAGAGATACCTGCTTCAAAAGGCGACAGCTCGGACCGCTCGCCTAAAATGACCATTTCAATATATCCCTTCATCGTCCCGACGATTGATGACAAGGATTCTTCTTTGAGTTCCAGGATCAGGTTCTCTATGGATGCCAGCGATTTCAAAACCGCACCAAGGCCCGGTATGTCTCCCGCCTCCAGCATGACCGCTTCCAGGGCAAGAGATTCAATCTCTTGATTAAATTTTTCCAGTGCTTGGTCCATCATATCAACTTAGGTTTTATTTTTGCTTTTGCGAATATCCTCTCTTTGTCTTTGGAAGACAGAAGCAATAATTCTTTCCCTGTCACTTATGTTGAGATCGAGGAATTTTATACCAACCTTGTAAAGAACCCTGCCGTCCTCATCTTCCTGAATCACCCGGATAACTTTACCAAATATATCCATAAAAACGAGCGGCAGCTTTGAAAGAAAAAACTTTGCGTGAATAATCTGCCCGGATTCAACCGGCTGCTCTAAGACTATCTGCATGCCTGACCCGCTGATATTCTGTCCCAAGCCCGAACGGAAAGGGGCTGCTACCGACCTGTCTTTTGATAAAAGCGCTATAATCTGATCCAATTTTTCGTCTATCTGTAAAATGTAGCTTATTAAAGCGGCATTCGCCGTGCTTTCGGTACTTATCTCGGATGCAATAATATCAACGCTCTGTGCTTTATTTGAGGAGGAAAAAATTTCCCTGCCAAACCTTTTTAAATCTTCAAATTCTTCCGCAGTCACAATCTTGTACTTAATTTGAAAGTGATAATCACCCCTCACGTCAGAACGTCTTTCTTTGGTAACCATTTTAACCACCTATGTAAGCTTCCCCCGTCTCGCTTTAGCGGGACGGGGAATGCACCCGTTGTTGCCGTTAAACCTTTTAAGGCACAATCCCACTAACAATTCGCCATCAAAACATGCAACTATCATACCATAACTTGCCGTAAAGTCGTAATAAATATATATTTTTAAATTTGAATTCCCCGCTGCTTGCAGCGCCGGATGAATTCAAATGAAAGGTAAAAACCTTCATAAAATCGTAAAACGATTTTATTGCCCAATTTCTTGTCAAAAATGTCAACATATTGACGCACCAGCCGCCGTAAGCAATAAAATAACAAGCTATGGTCCTAAAAATATGAGTAACCGTTCAGAGGTTCAGGGTTCAGAGGTTTACCCGCCTTTGGCAGCGCCGTAGGCGACCAGGGTTCAACGAATAAAGACAACGTTGAATCCCACCAGTGGCGGGAAACCTGTGAACGCCTATTAGTGCTTTACCTAAAAACTCTAGTTTTTCTGTCAAAAATCCGAAATTGATGGAATGGTACGTTTATTGCTTACTAAATAATGATAAATTCGTCAAAAGTCACGAATTCAACTAAAGATGGCTAAGTAAAATGGATTTAGTTTTATGCAGGTAACCGCCAAGCAATTTAAAAAATTCAGTGATATTGTATACCGCGAGTGCGGCATCAATTTACATGAAGGCAAGCAGCAGTTGCTCCAGACTCGACTCTCAAAACGGCTGCGCGGCACCGGAATTCATATTGTCGATGAATATTTGAAATTATTAGACAATGATGATCAGGAACTACAAAACTTTCTGGATGCCATCTCTACAAATCATACTTATTTCTTTAGAGAAAATCATCATTTTGAATGTCTTCATAGTGGTCATTTAAATATCTGGTGTGCGGCATCGTCAAGCGGTGAAGAGCCGTACTCATTGGCCATAGACTGTCTTGAGAAAGGGTTCAGGCCCACGATCCTTGCTACGGATATTTCAACACAAGTACTGCAAACCGGAGAACAAGGGATTTATCCTCTTGATAAAGCTAAAAATGTACCCTTAAATCTATTAAAAAAATATTTTCAAAAAGGGCGCGGTAAATGGGATGCGCATATTAAAGTCAAGAACCAGATTAGGAGAATGGTGACATTTAAACGCTTTAACCTGCTGTCCGATATACTTCCCCAGGAAGAGTTTGACATCATTTTTTGCCGCAACGTATTAATTTACTTCGATAACGCTGTAAAAGTAAAAGTGATCGACAAACTTTATAACATACTGAAGATAAACGGTTATCTTATTATTGGGGGTGCCGAAAGCCTGAACAATATCAAACACAGGTATAAATATATCAAACCGAGTATTTACATGAAAGTCTGACCTAAGCCGGATAAACCGGCCTCCGGCTCGTAGAGCCTACGCCTCGGAGAGAATTAAATAAGACTCTCTCGCAAAGGCGCAAAGACGCCAAGATTATAAAAAAATATCTTTGTTTTCCTTTGCGGGCTTTGCGCCTTTGCGTGAAAATGTACTGCTCAATAATTGATTTTTGCCATGAAATGCAAAAAATTTACACTTAAGGGACTAATTTAGTCAAAACTCAATTAGGCATTGAGGTACGGGTATGAGTACAAGAATACTAGTTGTCGGTGACAACAAAAAAGACCTCCATCTTTTTGAAAAAATTCTTATCCCGCAAGGATTCGATATCAGTGGGATACCTCTCTTTGATGATATCGAAGAGACCATTTTAAAAAAAGACTTTGCTGCTATCCTGGTCGATTACGATCTGGTCGGAGACCAGGCTTTTAGCTGGAACAGGCTGCTTCAGGCCAATAGTTCCAAGTCCTGCTTAATCCTCTATGGTAAAGAAGTCCATGCCGATAAGATATCTGAAATTCTCCAGGCGGGAGCCTATGGCTTTGTTCCCCGACGCCATCTTGCAAAGCGCATCTATGACACTATTTTAGGCGGCATTGAAAATCGCAAGGCCTTCATTGAAATTATAAAAATGATGAATGATCTTAAGGATGTAAACCACAAGCTAAAAAGAAAGCAAAAGAATCTAACTAAAAAGAATCAGGAACTCGGGTTTATTAATCGTCTTAGCAGCGAGGTCGCTTATGATTTAAACTGGGACCGAATTCTTCCCAGGATTATAGATGCCGGTCTGCTTAAGGTTATGGATTCCGAGCTCTTAGGAATTCTTTACCGCATCGGCCCTCAATGGAACCTGGCCGTTCATGTAGCGGATAATGAAATTAATAAAGAAATACTCGAAAGATTGAAAACAGATATTACTGAAAGATTCCTTTCTCTGTCGGGGGCCAAGATTTCTATGCCGGAGGTGTCTCTGAAGCTGTATTCATCCGGTGTTAAAATATCTTCATCTCACTCGGCCTCCTTTTCCAAAATGTGGTTCCTGCCGCTAAGTATAGCGGACAAACCTCTGGGAATGTTTGTAGTCCTCCCCAAAAACAGGGGAAAGTCCAATAATGGAACAAAGGAGTTGATGTCTACCATTTCCAATATTCTGGCCATGTCCCTGAAGAACGCTCAGGAATATCATAAACTTAAAGAAATGACGGTTAAGGATAACCTGACCGGGATTTTCAACCGTAAAGGACTAAAAAACTTTATCCAAAAAGAGTTTCAGAGGGCCAAACGATATTACAGGCCCCTCTCCTTCGTCATGATTGATATCGACGACTTTAAAGCTATTAACGATACTCTTGGTCATCAGGCCGGTGACTTTGTCCTGCAAGAGCTGGCCAGGTTCTTACTAAACTCGGTCAGACAGGCCGATATCGTGGGCAGATACGGGGGCGATGAGTTTGCAATCATTCTGCCGGACACCGAAATGGAAAGGGCCAGAATGCTGGTAAAAAGAGTAATATCTAAGTTGAAAAATCAGGTCTTAGAATGGGGGTCCGAAAGGATCAAAGTGCGCATAAGTTGTGGTATTTCTACTACCAGCGAACTTGTTAAACATGAAAGCGAAGAAGAATTAATATCAAAAGCCGACGCCAGGCTTTATGATGCCAAGCGTACTCAAAATAGCATGTATCCCATCGCAAATGAGGGTTGAACCTTTTAAGTAAAGAATCCTGGCCCAGAGGACCAGGCTTTGATTTTACCCCATAGGGGTGCACCTATCTCAAATGGAGTAAATTAAATTCCAAATAACAAATATCAAATATCAAACAAATAACAACACACGGCGCAAGCGCCTGCGCTGCGCGTGACCGAAATGGAGAAATTACAAATTACAAACAAATCACAATGACCGAAATTCAAAATAATAAACTTTGGAATTTCCTTGAGATTTGGTGCTTGTAGTTTGGAATTTCCTTGGAATTTGGTGCTTGTAGTTTGGAGCTTGTTTGTTTTTTGGTGCTTGGAATTTGTGATTTT
>NZ_JAZFTO010000221.1:0-6659 GCF_036446775.1 Candidatus Desulfatibia sp. | reverse complement strand
GGCCCTTGAAAATAGCCATGATCGATGGCTAACATAACCGTGCGGCCGGATTCAGGACTGAAGATCCGCGCCAGTCTGTTTTTCATGCCCCAATCCAGGGAGTTTGATCCTTTCAGGAAAAACCCTTCGGTCTTCTGCGGGGTATCAAAATAATACTGTTTCGATTCTTTCAACTCGTCCATGTCGGCCATGCTCTTGTCTCCTTTCTTTCCGTCTATGTAGATTGGAAGTTAAATTTTTAGTTACGTTTTTATATGATGATCTTTTTGCTCGCAGTTGAACCAGATGCTGGATACTGGTCTCTGGATACTGGATACTGGTCTCTGGATACTGGTCTCTGGATACTGGTCTCTGGGATCTGGATAAAGACAAGGAGTCGCTTTGCTCTATTTTTTTAAGTAAATAGCCAAAGTTCCTAATAATATCCAGCATCCAGTATCGAGTATCAAGCATCCAGTATCAAGCATCCAGCATCAAGCATCCAGTATCAAGCATCGAGCATCCAGCATCTCTAAGCATAGTCAATTTGTCTGCCCCAAACCAGTAAGACCGGAGAAGTGAAGCCCCGCGAATTTTAAATAACGCGTTCATTACCCCCGTCGATGGGAACCTGGGCGCCCGTAGTTTTGGCAAAGGCCGGACCGACCATGGCGCAAACCAGCGCAGCAACGTCCTTTGACGATATTTCGGTTTTTAAACAGTTGTTGGTCTTATATTCTTCCACGGTACATCCATAATGACAGGCGCGGCTCTCCAGGATTTCAGGCGTCCAAAGCGCGGTGTCATAAACGGCGTTGGGATGTACAACATTGACACGGATACCGTCGCATCCAAGCTCCAAGGCTGCTATTCTGGCCAGCTGGGTCTGGCCGGCCTTGGCCACCGAATAGGCGGCAGCGCCCGGCCCGGGAGCAGGTACGTTCTTGGAAGAGATAAACACAATGGTAGCATCAATACCCTGCCGCAGATAGGGGATACATGTTTTTAATAATCGCTGATTGCTGGAAAGATTGACTTCCATGCTCCGGTTCCAGGTTTCCTCATCCAAATCTTCAATTTTCTGAGTCGCGGTAAAAATTCCCGCGTTCGGGATTAAAATATCAAGTCCGCCAAAACGACGAACCGTGGACTCGACGGCCGCTTTCACAGCACTGTCGTCGGTGATATCACAGGTAATCCCCAAAAGATCCTCCTGGTTGAACATTTTATTTATTTCAGGGTTAATATCCAGTCCGACGACAGCAGCGCCCTGCTCGTGCAGCATTGTGGCGCAGGCCAGACCGATTCCGCTGCCTGCTCCGGTGACCAGGGCAATTTTACCCTGCTGTTCAGGGGAAATATCATTTTGGGACAATTTAGCCTGCTGCAGCTCCCAGTATTCCATATCAAACATCTGTTTTTCAGATAAGAATTTCCATCCTCCCAGAGCTTCACCCTGCTGGATTGCTTGCATTGTATGTCTGACAATATCTGAAACAATAATTGTTTCCCTGACGCTCCGCCCCCAAGCTATGGTTCCGTATCGAGGCCAGACACCCCATCGGGGGGCCGCATCAAGACAAGTCCGGCGGCCGTCCGTGTTTTTATCAAAATACGCCTGATATGCCCGTGTATAATCCGTCATATCTTGCTGGACATCTTCACCCAGAATTACCGGAACCGGCTTAGTGCGAATAAGATGATCGGAAGTTAAGGGTCCGCGGGTGGCGATCGATTTGACATTGTCAAGATTGGCAAAACCGCAGGCCTCAGGGCTATGGTCCAGTCTGGCGATCATGGCATTGCCCTTGGCCCGGGAAACATAACGTCGAATCATAGAAAGCGTAAGTAAATCCTCCCGGGCTTGCGCTCGGGCCACATGCTCTCCTGTCTTTTGCTTTTGAAGATAATCTTCCGCCATGGAGACAAGCCGTATCATCCTTTCGTAGCTGGTACGAGCATCATCTGCAAAGGTAAAAACACCATGGTGCAAAAGGATCATACCTTCGATCTTTTCCCACTTGGTATCGCCAGTCATTTCAAGAATTTTTTGGGCCAGTTTAAAGCCCGGCTTGATATAGGGCACAATCAAAACTCGATCCTGATAGATTTCCTGAAGCAGCGCTTGACCCCTCTGGCTATTCGTTATGGTAACAACGGCGTCGGCATGGGTATGATCGACATATTTATAAGGGATATTAGCGTGCAGCATGGCTTCAATAGAAGGATCGGGGGCTTCGGGATCGGTCATCGCCGACCTTTGAAGCCGGGCCATCTCCGTATCGGATAAACGCTCCAGGGTCGCCAGGCGCGTCAGCGCTTTTAATCTGACAGGTGCAAACCCGCCGGCTTGAATCGTTGCCAAATCATGGCCGCTGCCTTTGACGAAAAGAATCTCTTCAATATCACCAAAAATATTCTTTACTGCATCCTTTACGGAAGTATTGCCGCCGCCGTGCAAAACCAGTCCGGGCTCCCGGCCCAGCAGCCGCGAAGTATAGACACGCAGCTGCAAAGGATCATTTTCAAAGGCTTGTGCCTTAATATCGTTCCATAAGCTTTTCATGACAAAACCTAACCCGGATAAGTCCCGAAATCGGGGCATGCCGGCTTCATTGAAACTGAAGCGGAGAATCAGAAAAAAATTCATCACGAAAACACGAAACTGCAAAAACACGAAAAATATATTTACTCATTCTTAAATTTCGTGCTTTCATTCTTTCGTGTTTTCGTGATTATTATACAAAATTTTACCATAATACGATATAGGGAAGTTTAGAGAAATGAACATCGAGTGTCAAGCGAGAAAGGACTTGTTATGTACAACTCAATTGAGCGAAAACGCTCTATTGAAAGTTGTCAGGGGTCAGGGGTCGGGTGTCAGGAAACAAATTCCATCTGAATTTTATAACGCCAGTCTAAATGAGATATAACTCATAAAGCAAAACTCATTTTCTGCCCCCTGATCCCTGGCCCCTCCCTAATTGTGTTTTGGCACAATTAGGGTTTTACGCCTGGAGGGTTATGGAAGTTGGTGTGTTATCCTGCTGCTCTTCCTCAACCAAACTGGTATGAAAAACCGTCTCGAAAATTTCCACCAGACCGGGATCGAACTGGCTCCCGGCGGCTTCCTTTATGATATTCAATGCTTCTTTCCCCGGTTTGGCCGACCGGTAGGCCCGCTTGGAACTTATAGCATCGAATGTGTCAGCAACGGCAATTATTCTGGCGTACAAGGGTATTTCTTCCCCTTGCAGCCCCTGGGGATATCCGCGGCCGTCATAGCGTTCATGATGGTAAAGGATGCCGGGAAGCGAATCCGCCAATTGCTCCAGGGGTAGCAGAATGTTATAACCTTTTAAAGGGTGGGCTTTAATAATTTCGTATTCGGCATCGGTCAATTTGTCGGGTTTGTTCAAAATACTCTCCGGAGTTCCTATTTTACCGACATCGTGCAGGATCGAGGCCCAATTCAAAACGTTTTGCTGTTCCGCATCCAGATCTAAATGCTCGGCCATCAGCATACAGCAGCGGTTGACCCGCTCGGAATGACCCCGGGTATATGCGTCCTTGGCTTCAATGGCGTAGACCAGCGATTTGCAGACATTGATGACAAACGATTCCAAATCCCGGTAAAGGTCTGAATTGGAAATAACCAGAGCCACCTGCTGTGCCACCGAAATCAGCAGGTGCATTTCACCCTGGCGAAAAATTTCCTTAAGGTTAAATGACACCATACCCAGCCATCCGTAAAATTTACCGCCGTACTGGATCCTCACGCCCAGAAAGCGAAAAGGTTCCCTGTGCATCTTTTGATATCCCGGCGTCTGGCTGGAGTTGTTAACAATAAAGTAATTGTCGACCAGTGCAGGAGCGTCGGGCGGGATGGCATTAATAAGGGCTTCAATAAAAGCAGAAGATTCTGTGATCTTTGCATCAATTTCGCCGGTGGTAATAAGGGAGTTGTATTCAGAGCGATTCGGCATAAACGCGAACGCCATTTGCACTCGCATTGATTCCAAAAGATCTTTATTCAACTCATCCAGTTTGGCGGGTGAAAACCGCAAGGTTTTGACCTGCGTTGCAATCCTGGCATACAGGTTGAGATCTTCAAAGCTTTGGGCCAGTTCTTCGGCCAGCGCTTCCGACTCATCCAGGGAACTCAGTTTATCTTCGATCAGGCCTGCCAGGTGGGTTAGCAATTGCTCCATGTGGTGCGCCGGATATATTTTGGGGCCGGAAACGTCATGCT
Source organism: Candidatus Desulfatibia sp. (assembly GCF_036446775.1). Taxonomy (NCBI): domain Bacteria; kingdom Pseudomonadati; phylum Thermodesulfobacteriota; class Desulfobacteria; order Desulfobacterales; genus Candidatus Desulfatibia; species Candidatus Desulfatibia sp. Next base: position 2,428 of record NZ_JAZFTO010000221.1, on the reverse strand, counting down.
CAAAGCCTGTATCGCAAGCGGTTAAAACGCCCACCACCTGCCCTTTATCCAGGATCGGCATCCCGAATAGATCATATTTGTCCTCAATACGCAGATACTGGAAGGATTCTTTGCGGGTAACCTGACCGCCAACTGTCTCCAAGCCCCGGGAGACCGGCAGGCTGACCTTTTTGTTTCCTGAAAACAAAACCTGCCCTTTAACATCCCGAAAATCAAAATTGACCGGAAAAACCTGTGAGAGACTTGCGAGAAAATCTTTAAACAGCCGCAGATCCATCATGATGATTGCCTTTTAAAATAAGCGTCAATGCATTCTACCAGCCTGGCGGGACTGAATGGTTTTTCCATCAACTGCGTATCACGCATTTTCTGCACCCAGGCTCGCTCTTCGGGGGATATCCGGGCCGTTATGACCAGCGTCAAAAAAGGCCGCTTTTCTTTGAGTTTATCGGTCAGTCGGCAGAGCTTATCGCCGTTCAGCAGCGGCATATTAATATCCGTCACAACAGCATCCGGCTTATGAGAATAAATATAATCGAGTCCCTGTTGACCGTCCTTGGCGGTGATCACCTGGTATCCCCGGTTTTTTAATTTCACTTCAATAACACGCCGTATGGGGGCGTCGTCGTCGATAACCAGAATTTTTTTTGCATGTGTTTCAGTCATTTTTATATTTTATCAATCTTCTGGATAGCTTCTTGAATTTCATCGAGTCCAAACGGTTTGCTAATGCACGGTATGCCGCTTTGCTCGATAAAACACCTGACTTCTTCGGAAATAACCCCGCCCGTGATAAAAAGAAGCTTTGAAAGCAGTTCAGGTTTAACCTGGTTTAAGTGTTCATACAGCTGCTGCCCGCTGAATTCCGGCATATTCATATTGCTGATGATGACATCATAATCTTTGTTCTGCAATTTTTGTTGCGCTGAATAGACATCATGAGCCACAGCCACATGATGCTCCAAAGCGGTTATCATGTTCTCTAAAAGATCGTATCCTGTTTCTCTTTCGTCGATCACCAGGATATTTTTGGCAACCGGCAACCGATCCATTTTAGCGGAAGGTGCAAGAGCCGGCGACGTTTTGTCTCTGGCGATAACTGGAAGCTCAACAAAGAAATACGTACCCCTTCCCGGTTCACTGGAGACGTAGAAATCCCCGCCATGCTCCCGGATAATTTCATAGCAAATACTCAAGCCGAGACCGGTGCCCTTGCCCTCCGGTTTGGTCGTGAAAAAAGGTTCAAAGATTTTCCGGAGATTTTCCCTGGGTATCCCCGGGCCGCTGTCACGAATAGTTATGCGAATCGATTTTTCGTCGAATTCACTTATAACCGTTAAGGTGCCTAAGCGGGTTTGCTGCTGCATCGCCTGAACAGCATTACTGATGATATTCAGAAAAACTTGTTGTATCTGATAGAAATCTGCGATGGTACGCGGCAAATTATCTGCAAACTGCTTGACCACCTGGACAGCATTTTTCTTGATTTCATGCTGCACCAGCTCAAGGGTGCTTTCCAGAATGTCGGTTACCTGCACGTATTCCCGTTTCGGTTTCTGTTTTCTGGAAAAGGCCAGCAGCTTTTGAACGATCCTTTGGCACAGAATGGCAGATTGTTGTATATTTTTCACATATTTATGAGCTTTTTCAGGAGAGGGTTCTTTCAGGAGAAGAAGTTCTGAGTAGCCCAGAATGCCTGCTAAAGGGTTGTTGATTTCATGCACGACCCCGGCCAGCAGTTCTCCGATAGCGGACAGTTTTTCCGAATGCACCAACTGGGCCTTGACGATTTCAAGCTGCTGTTGAGCTTTTTCCGATACAAGCGCCTTCTGTCTGCGCCGGACGCCCTGGCGAATCGATTGGCGGTAAGCATCTTTGTTGATCGGTTTCTCAATGTAATCATAAGCCCCTAATTTTAAGGCCTGTTTCGCTGATTCGATATCCTGGAAAGCTGTAACTAACAGGACCTCGATCGTCGGACTATGTTGTTTAATCACTTTGAGCGTTTCAATACCCGACATCCCGGGCATATTTAGATCCAGGGAGACGACGTCAAAATCATTATCCTGCCGGATATGATCGACCGCTTTATTGCCGCTTGCCAGTGTTGTTACATCAAACTCCGAGTCTAAAATAAGCTCCAGTGCCCGCCGGGTAACTTTTACATCATCCACCACCAGTACGCGGGGTTGCTTTGTGGGCTTTTCCTCTTTGAATGCATTGGACGTCATCTAATATTCTTCCCTATTCGTAATAGTTCACCGCAGAGTCGCAGAGAGCGCAAAGGGTTATCTTTTTTTCTGCCCTCTCAGCAGAAAGAAAAATATTCATTGTCTTTGCGTCCTCTGCGACTCTGCGGTGAGCTATTTAAAAAAATCTTTATGGGGTTGCTCTAAATCCTTTTTGAATTTTTCTTCCAGATCCCTGA
>NZ_JAZFTO010000220.1:0-10180 GCF_036446775.1 Candidatus Desulfatibia sp. | reverse complement strand
AGCCTTTGGCAAAAAAATCTTCCCACCTTACCTGTTTTGCCTGCTTGTACAACGTATCGGTATCATGGCAATTGAATGCTATTAACGGCGCAAGGCACCGTGAAACAAGCCTCGTCAAATAATTAATTCGATACAGGGTTGCTTTGTCTGCCCTAAAATGAATTCCGCGAAATTGAAGCGTAATGTCTTGGGCGCCTAATTCGGCCAGTTCTTCCGCGCCTGCTTCTTTTACACCTTCAGCTATGCGGGCAAAATAACCAGAATCCTGCTGATACTTATATGCTGCCACCCGCCGCTTGCCTTTTCTACGTTTTATCATCATATCGTTTGATACCCTTACACATTTTTGTCAAAAAGTGCAAACGCACTCTCTTTATCCAAATCTATCGTCTGTTAAAGCAAAATGACGACCAGACAGCTTTGGATATATGGCCTGATTCAGGGGTTGACAAACTCGAATTTATTCCCATTATATTTCAAACTTTTAATTTTATAAGGATACTTACAGGAGAAGCTATGGATACCAAAAAAGAAACCCATCAGTTTAAGACCGAAGTGCAGCAACTATTAAAAATTATAATTACCTCGCTTTACTCCAACAAAGAAATATTTTTAAGGGAGTTGATCTCCAACGCTTCGGATGCCCTCGACAAACTTCGTTTCAAAGCTCAGTTAGAGCCTGAACTTCTTGGCGACGACACCGAGTTCAAGATTAAGCTGGCCCGCGATGGAATAAAGCAAACCATTGAAATCTCAGACAACGGTATTGGTATGACCCATGATGAGGTCATGGAAAACATCGGGACCATTGCAAAAAGCGGTACCAACGCCTTTTTAGAGGCCTTTGAACAAATAAACCAGGACAACACGCTGACGCCGGAATTGATCGGACAGTTTGGTGTTGGATTCTACAGTGCCTTCATTGTCGCTGAAAAAGTTACCCTGATTACGAAATCCGTGGGGTCGGAAAAGGCCACCAAGTGGGAATCATACGGTGACGGTTCTTATACCATTGAAGACACCAGCAAAGATTCCCGCGGAACAACCGTGATTCTCGAGCTAAAAAAAGCAGAGAAAGACGAACAGGACTTTGCCGATGAATGGACTATCCGCAATATCGTCAAAAAGCATTCTGATTTTGTCAGCTACCCTATTGTTATGGATGTTGAAAAGGATGAACCGATACCTGAAAATGAACAAATTAAGGATAAGGAAGGAAAGCCCATCGGAACAACAACCCGCAAAGTTATCCGGGAAGAGACCTTAAATTCCATGAAGGCCATCTGGACCAAAGACAAAAAAGATGTATCCGAGGAAGAATATACAGAATTCTACAAACATATAAGTCATGACTGGAATCCTCCTTTAACGCAATTGCACCTGAAATTTGAAGGCACGACCGAATACAGCGCCCTTTTGTATCTCCCTTCCAAAGCGCCTCTTGATCTGTTCAGCCATGAACGCGGGCATGGTATCAAGCTTTACAGCAAACGCGTTTTTATTATGGACGATTGCAAAGACCTGGTGCCGGAATACTTTAGATTCATTAAAGGCGTTGTGGATGCACCGGATCTCAACCTCAACATCAGCCGGGAAATCCTTCAGCAGGACCGGCTCGTTATGAACATACGCATGAATCTTGTGAAGAAGATTTTTGAGCTGCTTGCCGCTATGGAAAAGGACAAGTACGAAGAATTTTACGAAGAATTCGGTTCTGTGCTCAAAGAAGGTGTGCATACGGACGCGACCAAGCGCGACAAAATTGCAGACCTGATCAGGTACAAAACCACCAAGTCTGATGGAAAACTGGTATCGCTAAAAGACTATGTCGCCAACATGAAACCTGATCAAAAGCATATTTATTATATTACCGGCGATAATCTTTCAACATTGATTAACAGCCCGCACCTCGAAAAACTCATAGAGCAGGACTATGAGATTCTGTTAATGACTGAACCGATTGATGAATGGGTTGTTATGTCTTTGACCGAATATGACGGGAAAACCCTGAAAAGCGCCGAAAAAGGGGACCTTGATATTGATAAGGTCGATGATAAGAAAAAGAACGACTACACACCCCTGTTGGGACATATCAAATCGACTCTGCAAGACAAAATCAAAGAAGTCAAACCATCGATGCGATTGAAAAATTCTGTGGCCTGTTTGACGGGAGCAGCCGATGACATGAGTGCTTACATGGAAAAAATTTTAAAAGCCTCCGGCAAGGAAACGTCGGAAGCGAAAAGGGTGTTGGAATTGAATATTGATCATCCGGCGATTGACAAGATAAAAACTATCTTTGAAAAAGACAAGCATGATCCCGTTCTAAAGGATTACTGCCATCTGCTGCTCGACATGGCCTTGATCAGCGAAGGGGGTAAGGTGGAAAACCCCTCAAGATTTTCAAAAGTGGTCGGTGATTTGATGGCCCGGGCCATAGACGGATAGGGTTCAAAGGTTCAATGTTCAAAGCCCGCCCTGGTGCGACTCATGGCATGATTCCAAACCTGTGCTTGAGTGGGCTTAGACTATACTTTTCGTATATATAGTGCCGATGGTCGGTCTGGGCCAGGGGTTCAGAGGTTGATCCCCTCATTTAATTACCCCTATGGAATCAATGGTATAGGAAAAAAGCGCGAAGCGATTAACCTCTCCGAGGCGTAGGATCGTGCCTCTACGAGCCGGAGGCCTGAACCCTGAACCCTGAACCCTGAACCGCCTAACCCAGACCGACCGGATGTCCAAATTTTTGTGAAATCCCGCAGTATATAACGGTCTACGGTCATTTTTATCTGGTGAATGACGAGGTCTGTAGTAATTGCCGGCGCACCATTACCTGTATATGGTATACTCTGCAATTGACAAATACAATATCCTGTGATAGAAGGCCTTGCAGCATTATTTTATTAACCTAAAGATTGATAGTTCCGTAAAAAGTCACGATTTCAACATTTCTAAATCCTTTTTACCGGTTAAAGTCAATCTGTTTTTGATGGGAGATTTATTTGAAGAGTTTACGTATTCTTTTTCTGCCGATTCTGCTACTGTTGCTGTCCAACGGATGCGTGCCGTCCTTATTTAAAACACCCACAGCCCGGAATAGTGATTATGTGCAGCCTGAAAACGGCGTTCCGGCAGTGACGGAATCGTCCGCAAAAGCCGGCTCCAAGAACGAGCAGGCCTCACCGTCCGATTCTCCTCTGGAAGCGAACAACAGAGCAGTTTCCGAACAAAAAGATAATGGAAAGTTTACAAACAATACAAAAAGGCATTCCGATCATGCAAAATCGATCCAGCCCATCCTGGATGAAGCGCTCGATTTCATCCGTGTATCCCAGGATTTCTGGCAAAAAGGAGAGCTTGAAAACGCCTTGGAAGCCCTGGATCAGGCCTACTCTTTAATCTTGAAAATCGATACGGTTGATGACCCCAAGCTAATCCAGCAGAAAGAAGATCTGCGTTTTATGATCTCAAAACGTATCCTTGAGATTTACGCATCCCGCCATATTGTCGTCAATGGAGACTATAACGCCATTCCTATGCTGATGAATGAACGCGTCCAGACCGAAATCGACCGCTTTACCAAAAGCAGTGAGAAAAGTTTTTTCATTGAATCGTATAAACGCTCCGGCAGATATCGCCCCATGATGGTTTCAGCTCTGAAAGAAGCCGGTCTTCCGCTTGAATTGTCCTGGCTGCCGCTGATCGAGAGCGGGTTCAAGGTTAATGCACTTTCAAGAGCTCGCGCCCTGGGTCTATGGCAATTCATTCCCTCAACCGGATACAAGTTCGGCCTTAAACGCAACCAATTCATCGACGAACGCATTGACCCGGTTAAAGCAACCAAGGCCGCCATCTCATATTTAAAGGAATTGCATCAAATTTTCGGAGACTGGTCCACCGTACTGGCAGCTTATAACAGCGGGGAAGGACAGGTCCTGAGAGTCATCCGAAGCCAGAATATCAATTACCTTGACAACTTCTGGGACTTATATGAGCGTCTTCCCCTGGAAACCGCAAGATATGTCCCCAGATTTCTGGCCACGCTTCACATCGTCAAAAATTTGGAGAAATACGGTTTCGATTCATTGCCGGTCGAGCCGCCCTGGGACTATGAAGTCGTATCGGTATCCAAACAGGTTCATTTGCGGGATGTTGCCAAAAAAATCGGCACAACCGAAAAAGCACTACGGGGGCTGAACCCCGAACTCCGTTACCGCATACTGCCCCCGGAAAAGTACCCCTTGAGGGTTCCACCGGGTAAAAGTAAAGTGCTTTTGGCAAAACTGGATAAGATCTCCGTCTCCTCTCCACCACAACTTGCCTATATCTATCACCGGGTTAAACGCGGCGAGAGCCTTTCAACAATTGCCAAAAAATACCGCACCAGTGTTACAAGCATAACGCGGGCCAACAATATTCGTAAACGGCACTTTATCGTTGCCGGTAAGAAGCTAAAAATACCGCGGAAAGGTACCGTCGTCTACAGATCTAAAAAATACGATAAAATCTTGTCCGGCCGCCCGGCAGTTCATACTGTAAAGAGCGGTGACTCACTCTGGATAATTGCCAAGCGGTATGGCACAACCACCAAAAAAATTTGGGGGCTCAACAATCTGACGACTACTAAACTTTCCATCGGTCAGATCTTAAAAATTCCCGGGTTCAAGGGTGAAAGTCTCTCCGGCGAGACCTTAAAGACCTACGCGGTCAAACGCGGAGACAGCCCTTTTCAGATCGCCCAGAGCCATAAAATGTCTCTGGAACGCTTTCTGCGTCTCAATCGCCTGACACCCAGAAGCAAAATATATCCGGGCCAGAGACTATACGTGGAATAAAATCGTGTTACGATTTTATCTTTCATTTGAATTCATCCCGAGCTGCAAGACTTCGGCGAGCTCACGCCGAAGTCTCAGAGTCGAAGACCGTCGAGCCGCAGCGGGAAATTCAAATTTAAAACCATTGATAACCACTCTGGATTCGATGAAAAAATGGATGAAAATGAAAAACAGCAGGCCCTGCTTAGAATGCTTCCGGGCGTAGACCATGTGCTTGAGCTGGCAAAGCCGGACCTTTTTTTAAAAAATATCCCCAAATCTGTTCTGGTACGTTGTATCCGCTCTGCGGTTGAAAACTTTCGTAAGGCTATTCTTGACGGCGATCCGGACGTAACGGAAAGCGACCTGGCTGATTCCGTGTTCCTTGAAAATGTAAAAAACAGCGTGCATGCGGCTGTCAGGCCCAACCTGCGGCAACTCATTAATGCCACCGGCGTGGTTGTGCATACCAACCTCGGCCGCTCGTTGCTTGCTGTCGATGCCGTCGAAAATATTTTGACCATTGCAAGCCGTTATTCCAATCTGGAATTTGATTTGTCAAAAGGGGTTCGCGGCTCCAGGTACAGCATTGTTGAAGATATTTTGTGTGAAGTAAGCGGTGCTGAAAGCGCTATGGTGGTAAACAATAATGCCGGAGCGGTCTTGCTTTGTTTGGACACCGTCGCCCAGGGCAAAAAAGTGATTGTGTCCAGGGGTGAACTTATCGAAATCGGCGGATCATTCAGAATCCCTGATGTAATGGCCAAAAGCGGCGGGATCTTAAAGGAAGTCGGTACCACCAACCGCACCCACCTCAAAGACTACGAAAACGCTGTTGAAAATGATACCGGCCTTCTATTAAAGGTCCATACCAGCAATTACAGCGTTGTCGGTTTTACGGCTGAAGTCTCTTTGAAGGCATTGGTTGACCTGGGGAAAAAATATAAGATTCCGGTCATGGAGGATCTCGGCAGTGGAACGTTTATCGATTTTTCCAGATATGGCCTGATAAAAGAGCCCACCGTGCAGGAATCAGTGGCAGCAGGCGCCGATCTGATCACTTTCAGCGGGGACAAGCTCCTTGGGGGGCCCCAGGCGGGGATCATCGTCGGAAAACAGGAAATACTCAATAAAATAAAAACCAATCCCATGACCCGGGCTCTCCGAATCGACAAACTGACCCTGGCCGCCCTGGAGCTCACTCTGCATCACTATAGAGACCCGGAGAAGGCTATTGATTCCATTCCAACTTTGCGCATGTTAACCCTCCCTTTTGATTATATTGAAGCCCAAGCAAAGCAGCTTGTCGCCGCTCTGGAGAACATCGGCGACAGCCGCCTGAAAATTCAGCTGGTCAACATCACCTCCGCGGCCGGCGGCGGCGCCCTTCCGCTGTTAAACCTTCCCAGTAAAGGTGTGGGAATCAAGATTAAAGGAATCTCGCCGAACGCCATGGAAAGACACCTGCGCGAAAACACCCCCCCTATTATCGGCAGGATTGAAGAAGACGTTTTTATCATGGACTTAAGAACCATTCAGGATGATGAATTTGTGGCCATCAAGGATGCCTTTGAGCATATATTGAACCTCAATTGAGCGAGAGCGCCCAATTGAAAGGACTAAAACATGACCCAGGATCAAAAAGGATTATTCAGCCGTCGCAGATGTAGCCAGGAATTTCTGTTTTACCAGACAGATGCAAAACCTGAAGATGCCCCTTCAGAAGACGCCGCATCTGTCGAATCGGCTGAACTGCTAAAAGCCTTTCCCAAGATGCTTGCCGGAAAAGCATTCCTTGATCATGCCCTGGCCAGGCTTGATGGTACACCCAAATTTGCAGCCTTGGCGGTGCGGATTGACGATTTAAATGTAAAAGACAATGCCGGCAAAAGCGATTCTGATGCTGACGTGTTGGTTGATGTTGCCAGAGCAATCGACACCACATGGCAAGACCAAGCTGGAATATGGGGGCAGCTTGATCAAGATATGCTGGGATGCTTATTTTTTGAAACCGACGAAACTTCAGCGACTAAACTTGCCGAAAGCATCAAAAGCAGCCTGGCAGCACATCGTCCTGAAACCGTTTCCATAGGGATCGCGGTCTATCCCTTAATCGACTTTCTTAAAAACCAGATCTTTGACAAAACACGTAAAGCACTGGATCATGCTGCCTTCTTCGGCCCTGACAGTTCCGTTGTATTTGATGCCGTCAGTTTAAATATAAGCGGCGATAAGTTTTACCAAAAAGGAGATATCAACGGGGCTGTCAATGAGTTCAAAACGGCCCTTCGTCTCGATCCGTCAAATGTAAATGTCCACAACAGTCTCGGAGTGTGTTACGGTATTTTGGGTAATTTTGAAGACGCTAAATTAGAATTTGGAGAAACCATCCGTCTCGATCCGGAAGAGACCATGGCGGTATACAACCTCGGCCTGGTATACCTGCTTTCTGATAACAAGGCGAAGGCCTTGGAATACTTCCTGGAGGCAGAGGGGCATGCAGAGGACATCTTTGAAGTGGTGTTACAAACCGGAAAAATATATCTGGAAACCGGACAACCCGGAAAAAGCAAATTTTATTTAGAAAAAGCCGTCGAACTTAAACCGGAATCGCCGGTAGCCCATCGCCTCTTGGGTGAATACTGTGCTGCCATGAACCTGACAGATGAAGCGGTTGCGGCCTATAAAAAAGCCATCCGGTACAACCCCAATGATTCCGACTCACTTTCCGCTTTGGGGTATCTGTTTGACCTTCAAGGTGAAAATCCCGAAATCACTACCATATTCTGCCAGCAAAGCGTAGATATTTCACCTGAAACCGGCCTGTTCAGGCACAGACTCGGCCGTCTCTATTTAAAACGAAATCTGCTTCAAGAGGCCCTGGAACAGTTTCAAAAGGCGGATGAACGGGGGCATGACTCTAAAGAGACCATTAAAAAGATCGAAAAAATGATGAATTCGTAAAAAGTCGAATTCATCAGGTGTTTTGTGTTTAGTATTTTGTGTTTTGTTTGAAATACATGCTGATACACCAGCCTGTAATATCGCCAAATACTAAACACTAAACACTCTCGTAAAAAGGTCGCTCTTCTGAGTTTTTTACGAAACCGTCAATTTGATATTGATATGGGTGCACTAAAATGAAAGAGATAATTCTAAACATCCTTCAAGACAGTCTTGAAACCAAGGAACAGTTCATTAAAGACAACCTCGACCTTATTCAACGGGGGGCCGACAGCTTGGCGACCTGCATAACATCCGGCCACAAAATTATGATTTTCGGCAATGGCGGAAGTGCCGCTGATGCCCAGCATATTGCTGCGGAATTTGTTAACCGATTTCAAGTTGAACGGCCGCCCCTTGCGGCCCTCGCCTTAACCACTGACACATCGGTAATTACCAGCATTGCAAATGACTATCACTTTGATCAAATTTTCTCCAAGCAGATTCAAGCACTGGGGAAAAAGGATGATATCGCCATAGGTATCAGCACCAGCGGCGGCTCCAAAAACGTCATCCAAGCCATCTATGCTGCTAAAGATATCGGCATGTTTACCATGGGCTTAATCGGCCGCGGAGGTGAACTGGCGCAGTGTACAGATCTGGCATTTAGGGTGGAATCGGACATCACTGCAAGGATTCAGGAGGCTCATATCACCTTGGGACATATCTTGTGTGACCTTGCCGAACGGATCCTGTTCCCGGAAGAATGTAGCCATGGTTAAAAAATTTAAGCCCATTGATCTTGGCCCGGTGAAAACTTACCCGCTTTCAGAACGAAAAAGCAAAGTATCCACAACCAATTTTGCCAAAGTCTGGCAAAAGGGGGCCGGTTTTAAGGATTTTTTTAACAGCCTGCCCGACATACTTGCCGGCAGCCACCTCAAGGCTGTTGTAGCTGCCATGGCAACAGCCTTTCAAAAGCAAAAAACAATTGTTTTTGCAATGGGAGCCCATGTGACCAAAGTGGGCCTGAACCCGATTGTTATAGACCTTATGCAGCGCGGCGTTATTACCGCGGTAGCTATGAACGGAGCCGGTATTATTCACGATCTGGAACTGGCCATGGTAGGGCAGACATCCGAAGATGTAGCCGCATCCATCGGCAACGGCAGTTTTGGAATGGCACACGAAACCTGCGCATTTCTGAATGACGCCGTTCATCAGGCCGGACAAAATTCCGCCGGCCTGGGCGAAGCCGTCGGCCAATCCATTATTGACAACCACCTTCCGCTTCCAAACCAAAGCATCCTGGCCACAGGAGCGCGCCTGGGCATACCGGTTACGGTCCACGTTGCCATCGGAACAGATATCATTCATATGCATCCCGGCTTTGACGCCCAAGCTGCCGGCCGAGCATCCCATAGAGATTTCCGTACGTTTGCCGCGGTTATCGCCACGCTTCAAGAAGGTGTTTACCTGAATGTAGGGTCGGCCGTAATACTCCCTGAAGTTTTCCTAAAGGCAGTTACACTTGTCCGCAATCTGGACCACAAACTTTCCAAATTTACGACAGTGAATATGGATTTCATCCAGCATTACCGCCCCGTAACCAACGTCGTCCACCGGCCCACGGCCCACGGCGGGCAGGGTTTTAACCTTACCGGTCACCACGAAATCATGCTGCCGCTGATTGCAGCCGGAATTATCGAACAAATTAAATAGTTTTGAACAACAAAAGGTAACTTCCCAATAAGTTAGGGTTTAGAAAATCGTCGGGCTCCGGATTTTTTCGTTCACTTTGTCCTTATCTGACAATGACACATGATAAGCTCCTTATAAAAGGAAAAAAGGAGTGGGTCACCTGGAACTGATCTTTGATTTCGATGACGACCTGAAGCGCACGTTCTACGAAATCGAATGCATCCGGGGTAACTGGTCGGTACGCGGACTCAAACGCCAGATCAACGCCCTCTACTACGAACGCTCCGGGTTATCGAAAGACAAGACAAAACTGGCGGCGCTGATACAAGAAGGTGCGGAAACTGTGGATGAGCACAATATGGTGAAATGACCAATAAGTAACAAGCAACCAACAACCAGAGTCACAGTCATATTTACCAAATAAATCAAAGGTTAAGACAGAAACTTATAATTTGAGGGGCGTCCCGGAAGTCTCCTTCTTGAGGCTGAACAAGTTTAATCTGCGGCCGGAGCAGGCCGGTGAAACAAAGACAGATGTTTTGGATAGATTTTTAAGAAAAGCGTTCGATGCTGATGAATGAGGTTTTTGAAATATGACAAAAGACGAATTGATCAAACTCCTTAATGGGCATGAATGGAATAATGTTGAATTTAAGAGGGCTCAGCGCGGTGTGCCTGACTCCGCCTGGGAGACCGTGTCCTCTTTTTCAAATACTGGT
>NZ_JAZFTO010000219.1:0-2323 GCF_036446775.1 Candidatus Desulfatibia sp. | reverse complement strand
CAATTCCCTCTGTTTTAGGAAGATAAGTCTGGTAGTCTTTCGCCAAAGCCCCGCTTTTAACCGATATATCCTTTGATGAAGATTTTTTCGGGGGAGTGGATGGCATCATACAGCTCCCCTTGAAAATCGCGCCTTCCTCCGCTACAAAGACAGGCGTGTCGATATTTCCGGTAAGGTTGCTGTTGGAAAAAATAGATACTTTTCTGGCCGCTTTTACGTTTCCAACAATCTGGCCCATGTTGAAGAGCGAACCCGTATCTATTTTAGCGTGGATAGTACCGGTATTGCCTATTATCAGGGTGTCGCTTGTTTCAATCTCTCCCTGGAAATTGCCGTCGAAGCGAAGCGCACCCTTAAAACGCAACACCCCGCGCATACGAATTCCTTCTCCAAAGTAAGAGTTTATTTCATCCTTCATCCTCTAAGGCTATATTTCTAAAGGTTTTAAGTCAAGTTTACATTGTGCGGCAATAGCACATTCATAATACACAATTAATAGTTAAAGAAATTCAATCAGTTCTATTATTTCAAGCGGGCCAGCAAATGCAAAAAACGGTCTTTGTCGGTTTCAATTTCTAATATTTCGAAGGACTTTCCGAACACCTTTTTCAATTCGGTTTTCGATGTAAAGCGGTCGTAGTGGTTTTTGTGCGACACGAATCCCCGCTTGTACACCTTGCCGTTACCGTGTTTGAAGTTCGATGCAAAACACGAAAGAAGGTAGAATCCGCCGGACACAAGCAACGAGTCTATAAGGTCCAAATAGTCTTTTGTATCTTTTCGGCGTATATGGTGAAAAACGCCGTAATCAACTAAAACGTCAAACGAATCGGGTTTTAACGGAATTCTGTATATATCGCCTCTTACATAAAGGATGTTTTTCAGGCCCTTTCCTTGCGCTATTTTCAGGGCTTTTTGCTGGTATTCAACTCCGATTACCTTCAGTCCGCACCGCTCGATTGCAACCGAGTTGCGTCCTTCCCCCGAGCCGAAATCCAATGCCCGTTTAAGGGTAAGGCGTTGTTTTATTTTCCTTAGGGCCTTCCACAAGAAAGGGGCGGCCCTCCCGCCATTTGCCCAGGGAATGCAGTTTTCAACATAAGCGTTTTTGTAGAATACGTGTTGCTTTTTGTACTCCCTGTCCCTAACGAGACGTTGTAAATGTTTTACAGCCATTTTTGATTCCAAATAATTTTACGTATAATCAGGATATCAAATTAGCGTGAGGATTTTCTATTAGATGAATGCGAAACAGGAAAGCAGGGCAATGTCCCTTGCTTTGCGGCTTAGCGCCATATCCCTCGATCCAGCAGGGAGTCTTGACGATATCCTTAAAAGGGCGGCAATCATGATAGTTGAATCAGGCGAGGCGGATTGCTGTTCTTTTGTGGTCGCTGACGCGGATACTACTAAAGGAACGTCGGGAATCTCGGTGAAAAGAGCCGGCAAAAAAGGAAAAGTAGAGATCGTGGAAGGAATCCTCCCCGCTACCTTTGATCTCGAAGATATGCCCGGCCTTAGAAAGGCAATAATTGAAAAAACCTCTGTAATACAGAAATCGGGCGAAAAAGATTTATCGCCCGCCGAAAGAAAGGCGATGGAGGACCAAGGCATATCGTTGGCCCTTTTCGTTCCGATGATCGTCGGAAACAGTGCGATAGGAACATTGAACACGGGGTTCGAAAAAGAAAATTCCCGGATTACAGAAAACAGACTGAACATTTTTTCCGCAATGGCCTGCGGGACAGCCCTTGTTTACGACAGGGCGCGGCTCGAAATGCGGCTGAAGAATTCGGAGGCCGAGCACCGCGAGCTGTTTGAAAGTTCCGTCGATATAATGTTCAAGACCGATGAATATCACATGATAGTGGACATTAACCCCCAGTTCACTCTTTCAACCGGGCATGACGTGTCCGAATGGATTGGCAGGCCGTTCGGATCGCTGCTTACTGACTACCGCAGCCGGTCGGAAATAAATAATTCCAAGGCGTGCGGCACGAGCTTCTCCGGCGGAGAGGCGGTTTTTAAAACGGCATTCGGCGAAAAGTACTTCCACATTTCCTCCTGGCCCAGGTTCGACAGGAAAGGAAACGTCATCGGCAATTGGCACGTCGCGCACGACATTACCGACCAGAAGAAAAAGGAAAAAGAGCTGATCGCCACAAAGGAAAAGGCCGAAAAAGCAAGCAGGGCGAAATCCACTTTCATGGCAAACATTTCCCACGAACTTCGCACGCCGCTTACTTCCATAATCGGGTTCGGCAACCTTATTATGGGCAACCAAAAGATACCGGAAACCGTAAAGGCGCAAAGCCGCATAGTT
>NZ_JAZFTO010000218.1:0-6867 GCF_036446775.1 Candidatus Desulfatibia sp. | reverse complement strand
AAAGTGTGACAATTGATCAACAGATCGTTCTGCATCGATGCCGTCCTGTTTGATTTTGACGGCACCCTGACAAAACCCGGCGCCCTTGATTTTTCCCTGCTGAAGCAAACCATCGGCTGTCCCCCTGACACTCCTGTTTTGGAATTTATAGAAACCCGGCCGACTGCCGGTCGGCGGGCCGAAGCTCTGGCCGTAACGGAGCGCTTTGAAAGTATTGCTGCTGCAAACTCGGAGCCTAATGAAGGGGCTGAAGAATTGATTCAATACCTGCGTTCCAAGGGTATTGCTCTTGGAATTATCAGCCGCAACAGCCTTGGTTCCATAAAACGAACGCTGCAAAATTTTGCAGCCGTCAACATTTCCGACTTTGATTTGGTCATTACCCGGGATACACCCGTCAAACCCAAACCGCATCCTGACGGGGTTTTCATGGCAGCGCGAAAGTTGAAAGTGGATGTCAGCCGGCTTCTGCTGGTGGGAGATTTTGTCTTTGATATCCAGGCCGGTCAAGCTGCAGGCAGTATGACGGTCTTTCTCGATAACGGGCTAACCACCGGACCCTGCAAAATCGCCAGTGACTTTAGCATTTCTTACCTGCCGGAGCTCAAAAAAATTGTCCGTTTGTTTTAGACACTGCGGGTTAGAGGTGTGGCAGTATACGTCCGATATGATTGCGGATCATAGCGAATATCCGCTGGAAATCCTCGTATGAACCTCCCATGGGGTCCGCGATGGAACTCTTCCGGTTTTCCTTTCCGGGCCAGGCTCCTAAAAGAAAAATCCTCTCACGGTACCATGGAAAAAAAGTCTGCACGAATTTTTTATGAACCGGTTCCATACAAAAAATCAAATCGGCCTTTTGCAGCTCATCGCCAATCAGCGATCGCGACCGGTGGGATGAAATATCACAACCGTGCTCCTCACAGACCGCCTGGGCGTGTTCCTCGGGCGGAGAGTCATCCAGTCCGTGAGTGCCCATGGATGAAACCTTCAGGTCTTGGCGTCTCATCTCCTGCCACTTATGGCGCAGAAATCCTTCTGCCATGGGACTACGGCAGATATTGCCCGTACACACAAAAATAATGTTTAGCATATATCACCTTTGAAGATTCGAAGAAAGCCTAATTCATCACGTTTTAATACCTATCTATCAAAATCGCATCATATTTGCGAAGGATTTATCTAACAAAATATTTTCGCCACTAAGACACCAAGACACGAAGTTAAATTATAATAAACAGTTATTCTTTGTGTCTTGGTGCCTTTGTGGCTATTCTTTCTCTCCGAGGCGTAGGCTCTACGAGCCGGAGGCCGGTTTATCAGGGTTGGGTTTTAGGCCATTTCCGGATGGAAACTATTTGACAATCCGCAACACATTGGTCTCCCGCAGTCTCAACCATAACGCTTTGATGATTACCAGGGAGGCGTTATGTTCGTCAAAATCATGCCGGCCGGATACCAAGCGGCACGATTGCATTAATTCATTATTTTCAAGCCAAAACAAAAATTCGTTCCGTCTGTATTCCTCCAGAAAGTGATAGAGATCCTGTAAGTTTTCTTCCGGAATATTGGCGACCATGGTTTTCTCTCTCAATGACAGTTTTGCCAGCAGCTTGTCAACGGCCTGGTCCACGGTCTGTGGCAGACTGTCGATTTCCGTTCCTGCAAAGCTCCTGCCGGCAAAGTCGGCAGTGGCCGACACAGAGCTGTCGCCAATATCCAGATAGAAAGCGGTCTCCAGAATATCGGCTGCGGCCTTATATATCTTGTTGTCTTTGCTGGCTCTGGGTCCGGCAACGTTCAGAACTTCAATTTTATGTTCCTTGATCCAGGACCTTATTTCTTGGGCGGCATGAAAAGCGATGAGTTTATTCAGATCCACATGCAGCCAGGGACGGTTATGTTGAATAGCCATCTCCCGGGTGAACTCTGATCCGCCTGTGAGCAGACCGTGGGATATGATCAAGGTGCCGTCTGAGTCGATCACATTCTGTTCGGTCCGTTTATTATAATTGGTGCTGTCCATTTCCTGTAGCTGATATTTATCCTCCAGCGGCCCGTTTTCAGTCAATCTTCCCTTAGGTATCCAGCCGCCATGCGGAATTCCAAGCTTTAGAGCAACATCGAGGGCGGCCTGGTCTGCGCCGGTTTGAGCGCCCGAAATTATTTTTTTAACCATCCTTGTCTCCCAACGATTACCATACCCGCCTTAGTTATCAAAATTTGTGCTGCCACTTTTATCCAGAATCTCCCTTAATTTTTGGGATAGACTTTTCATATTGAAAGGTTTTTGAATGAAGCCGTTGCAACCTCGCTCCAATATTTCCGTGGCCAGGCCATTAATGCTATAGCCGCTTGAAAGCAGAACCTTAACATCCGGGTTGATCTTTTTGAGTTGGTCAAAGGTTTCGCTACCCCCCGTATCCGGCATAATCATATCAAGGATCACAAGATCTATCTTGTGTTTATACGCTTTATAAATTTCAAGCGCTTCTTTGCCTCCTCCGGCAGTCAACAGATTGTATCCCATCTTTGCCAGCAGAGATTTGCTGACATCAATAATCATCTGTTCGTCATCAACAATAAGAACGGTCTCCGTACCTTCTAAAATATCATCAGACGGCCTCTTTTTTTCTTTGACTTCTTTTTCCGAAATCGGCAGAAAAATATTGAAAGTTGTGCCGATCCCCTTTTCACTGTAAACGCTCATAAAGCCATCATGATTGTTGATAATTCCGTATACGGAAGCCAGCCCTAAGCCGGTGCCTCTACCCATTTCTTTGGTAGTAAAAAAGGGTTCAAATATCTTTGTTTGAGTAGCTTTATCCATCCCGATGCCGGTATCGGTAATCGCAATCTTGACATATCGGCCGGCATCTTTTTGATAGGCTTCGACATATTGCTTGTCCAGTATCAGATTTTCGGTTTCAAGGTATAGGTCACCGCCTCCGGGCATTGAATGCCAGGCATTGACGTAGAGGTTCAACAAAACCTGGTCGATCTGTCCCCGGTCAATCGCGACCGGCCAGATATTTTCTTGAAATTTCGAATGAATCGTAATCTCTTTTTTGGTGCGGCCGAACATTTCAGAGCTGTTTTTAACCAGCTCGTTCAGGTTGGACGGCTTGACCTCGTATTTCCCGCCCCTGGCAAAACCCAAAAGCTGCTTGGTAAGATCGGTGGCACTTACAACATATTGCTCTATACTCCGCAGATGTTCGAGGTGGCGGTGGGAAAAATTATCATCTATCATCATCAAAGAGGTGCGCCCCTGGATACCCATGAGCAGGTTGTTGAAGTCATGGGCAACCCCGCCGGCAAGCGTGCCCAAAGACTCCATGCGTTCCACCTGCTCCAGCTGGGCTGCCAGCCTCTTTTTTTCCGTTTCAGCTAACTTGCGTTCGGTGATATCGCGGGCAATACCTCGAAAACCTGTTGGCTGTCCGTCCGGATCCTTCATCAGAGATACCATCGTTTCAATAAAACATTCGGAACCGTCTTTTCGGATGAGCTTCCAGTCATGTGCTCCTATAGATATTCCTGTACGGTAAACGTTGTTAAAGGTTTTAAATACTTTCTTGGCGTTTTTTTTGTCCATAAACTCGCGATTATTCATGCCCATTAATTCATCTTTAGGGTACCTGAGTATTCTGCTCATCGAATCATTGAAAAAGGTGAAGTTCCCGGCGATATCGACTTCCCAGTAGCCTTCTTCGATACTCTCAAGAATGGAACGGTACTTCTCTTCGCTTTGCTTGAGGGCCTCTTCCGTCTGCATCCGTTCGACGATCTCGGTCTGAAGCTGCTGGTTGGATTCTTTAAGTTCGGCGGTACGTGCTTCCACCAGATCTTCAAGGCGATGGCGGTAGTTTCTCAGTTCTTCTTCCGCCCGGTAGTGCATCAGCGCCTCCACCACGGCAACGGATAAGCTTTCCATGGCATGCTGGTCATTCAGGGTATAGCCGGTATTTTTGTTGCCCAAAGCAATCAGGCCGATGGTCTTGCCGCTGTATTTCAAAGGAACACCCAGAAAAGAAGTCAGCCGGGGGTGGTCCGGGGGCGTCCCCACGCGATCGGGATGCGAAGCGCGATCGTTGACGATCAGGGATTTTTCGTCCTTAAGTACCCGCTCCCATATCGCGCGTATTTCCATGTCATTAATTAAGGGGGGAGAATCGGACTTCGGTATCTGGCAGTCGTCCCATCCCGGATCACTCAAAGCAATGGTGTCAAGGCATCCGGCCGGGTTTATCTCGCTGATAACCCCGAACTTGCTGGCGGTCAATTCCTCGGCGGCCGTAAGGCATATGAGCGCCAGGTCTTCTTCCGTATCACACGTCAATGCTTCCCTGAACACTTTGTTGATGGCATCCAGAATGGCACTCTGCCGATGGATCTGCGCTTCTGCTTTGGAGATAAAAGCGTAAAAGAATGAGGCAATAACCATACTCAAAAAAGTCAGCATCAGGGAGGCGACTATCATGCGTTTTTTCAACATAAATGCGGGTTGTAGTACTTCGGCGACATCATGCCCCACCAGAAGAATCCACCCCAGCCCGGCAAAGTCTCGATAACCGCTGGAACGCGTATAGGAATACAGCCGCTTTATGCCGCCTTCCGTGGCAATAAAGGAGCCGTTTGGTCCTTTTATATTTTTGAAATATTCTTTGTTGGATACGTCTTTGAGAATTTTGAAAACTTTGGTGGCATAAATCAGTTTTCCATCCCTGGTCGTTAATTTGATTTCGGTTGTTTTGTATTTTTTGGCGGCAATCTCTGCTGCTCTGACAATACCCTTTACGGCCAGAATAGCTTTAATTGCCCCGGCAAAGTCTCCTTTTTCATCATCAACCCTGATGCCGATAATGACTGCATAGATTCCGGCGCTTTCATCATAGGCTACATCGGACACATAAAGCCCTGTATCGCGTGCAATCTGCCACCACGTTTCATCATCTTGCCTGTAATCAGAAGTTCTCCCGGTTTGCGCAACGTTTGCCCCGTACTTGTTGGTTACAATAATCTTCCCAAAAAACTTGTATCCATACTTGTTATAGAAATAGACAAATTCATTTTTCAGAGCATTCGAAAGTTCGTTATCGATCAAGGCTTGCATAAAGGGCGTAATTTGGTCCTTGGGAGCCTGCCTCCATTCTCTGTCCTTTTGGTCGACATAGGCTTGAATGCTGTCCAGATTTTCAAATTCCCTGTTTGCATGCCGTATGGTTTTTTGCAGCAATACATCCTTGAGGTGTGATTGCAGCGCTTCAATTTTGTTATAAACATCATGGTTGATACGCTTGAGCATTTCTTCGGCCAGCAATATAGAATTTGTGCCGACAGCCTGCTGCAGGGAATGCTGGCTGACTTCCGTTAAATACACCGCCAGCAAAACCATCAGCAGTACAACGACGATAAAGCCGGCAAGCAGTTTTTTGCCCATTGTTGCTCTCATCTTTTTATCTTTACCTCAAATACTTAACCTCACCGTCTACAATTTGCGCCGGGTGCAGCGGAAAATGTAGATCGTGCTCTCCCGGTTTGACATCAAGATCACCAAAGATTCCCGGGTAAATAAACCCTGCTTCCAAAAGACGCTTGATCCCGGTGCGAGAAATTTCCTCATCTTCTAACAGGCCGGTCAATAGTTTTATAATGTCGTAACCACTGGCAGCATAATGATTAAACTGCTTGTCATATACTGCTTCATATTTTTCTCTGACCTCCCGGGCATAAAGGAAGTTAGGGTTGTAAATGATGGGTGCCACCAGATAGACCCCGTTTGCTTCCGGCAAACTTCTAACCCGTGGGGTGCTGATATTGCCGACACCGGCGATAATTCCTTTATAATTCTGCTTTTTCAATTCTTGAAAGATACGTTTATAATGTCCGGGATCGACCACTAGATAGAGCGCTTCCGTATGTTTCAATCTGCCAATTTTGGCTTTAAAGTCGGTATCTTTATTTTTAAATGCTTCACCTTTGATGGTTGCGCCGGCCCTTGCCCAACCTTGGCGGACTAACTCATAAAAGGATTTCCCATAGGCATTATCCCGGTAAAGCATGCCCAGGTTTTTTACTTTCAATTCATCGAGGATCGACAAAATGGGAGGTACTTCATCTTTGGCCGTAGGGAAATATCTAAACACCCAATCATTTTGTCTGGTCAGTTCCGGAGCTGTTGCCACCAGGCCCATCAGCACAACTTGATGTTTTTTTGCCAAAGGAGCCAGCGCCAAACCAACGGAGCTCAAGGTTGATACGTACAAAACAGGATGGTGCTCGGTTTCTATGCTGTTAAAAGCCTCTTCAGCCTTCTGCACGCCGGTTTTGGCGTCCTGGATAATCAACTCGATATTCTTTCTGTTCACACCGCCCCGAAGGTTGATCTCATTGATGGCCATGAGCATACCATCTCGGACTTCCTCGCCGACAACAGATGCGGCCCCGGAAAGAGACAGCACAGCACCGATTTTAATTGTACCTTCTGGGGCTTTTTCACAAAAAAAGAAGACCGTCAAAATCGCTGTAATGGCAACGGCAGCAATTATGCCCCGTGTCAATCTGTTTCTAAGTATTTTTTCCATGGCGGCAAAATTTTTATAGTAATTACGCGCGAAGCATTCTGACGGGGATAAAACGCGAAAGCACGAAATTTAAATATATTTTTCGGTTTTTCGTAATTTTGTGCTTTTCCGCCTGCCAAGCTCCTCCGCCGAAGCTTCGGCGCTCTTGCAAAGGCGGAAGTCTTGTACGGCGGACAGGCGTGATGAATTTGATTTTTTGCGAATGCCTTAAAGATAGAATACCAAGAAATGATTTGAAGGTAAAGCATTGAGTGTAAATTGCAGTGATTACTATATGTTA
>NZ_JAZFTO010000217.1:0-15063 GCF_036446775.1 Candidatus Desulfatibia sp. | reverse complement strand
AGCCGGCTTGAGCTTCTTGGGGTTTGGGGTGCCGCCGCCTGACGCCACCTGGGGCAATATCCTTTCAAACGGCAAAAATTTCATTTTTGATGCACCCTGGCTGACTTTCATACCGGGCATCGCCATTCTGGTTGTTGTCCTTTCCTTTAACCTCTTTGGGGAAGGACTCAGGGATGTACTCAGTCCCAAACTCAGAGAAAGATAATAAAATCGTTTCACGATTTTATGAAACGCGGCTACGCCGCTCGATAAAAAGTTATTTGTTACTCGTTATTCGTTACTTGAAAGGAAATAGACAACTATTCTGTATCTCAATCAAAAGCGAGATATAATTCTGTTTGCTTTTCACCTAAAACCAATAACTGATAACTGATAACACCTGATTGAGTTTTAACTCAATCAAGTTACAAATGACCAATGACAAGTGACTAATGACCAATGACTAATGACACCCTGCTTTCCGTAAAGGATTTAAAAGTGTACTTCCCGGCCGGCGACGGGATCGCCCGGGCCGTTGACGGCGTTAGCTTCGAGGTCCGGCGCGAGGAAACGGTCTGTCTCGTCGGGGAGTCCGGTTGTGGAAAGACCGTCTCGGCCTTGAGCATATTAGGACTCAATGCGGCACCGCCCGCTGAAATTGCAGGCGGCAGGATCACGTTCGACGGTCAAAGTCTCCTTAAGCTGGACGAGGAAAACATGCGCAAGATTCGCGGCAAGCACATCGCCATGGTCTTCCAGGAACCTATGACCTCTTTGAACCCTGTCTTTACCATCGGCGACCAGATTGGCGAAGCCGTCAGCATTCACGAAAACATCGGCACCGCAGCGCTGCACCAGCGCTGCGTTCAACTGCTTAAAAGTGTGGGCATTCCTTCCCCCGAACAGCGGCTCAAAGACTATCCCCATCAACTCAGCGGCGGCCAGCGACAGCGGGTCATGATCGCCATGGCCCTGGCATGTGCTCCCCGGCTAATTATCGCCGACGAACCCACCACCGCCCTTGATGTAACCGTGCAGGCTCAGATTTTGCGGCTCTTTAAGTCTATTCAAAAAAAGCGCTCCATGTCGCTCTTATATATCACTCATGATCTTGGTGTCGTGGCCAACATCGCCGATCGGGTCTATGTCATGTATGCCGGCGCCATTGCGGAACAGGGCAGCCCCGTCCAGATTTTTCACAATGCCCGACACCCTTATACTCAGGGTCTGCTGGCATCGCTGCCCAGCCGGTTAAAAAGAGGGAAACGACTTTACAGCATCCCCGGTGCAGTGCCAAACCCGGCCTTCAAACCTAAGGGCTGTCCGTTTCATCCCCGGTGCCCTTATGCCGAACCTGTATGCCGGGAAGAATATCCTGAAATGTGTAATTATGGTGATGGCCATTTAGCCCGCTGTCCCGTACTTTTTGACAATAAAGATTAATGCAAACGTATCTTCTCTATAAATTGGTGGAGCCCACTGGCGATAAAATGCAAAAAATTTATACCCGTTCAGGGGTTCATAGGTTCAAGGTTCGGAGTTAGTTAGTAAAGGTTAAAAAAGAAAAAGCAACCCTGAACTTCTGAACCCTGAACTTCTGAACCCTGAACCTCTGAAAGCCTGCAAAGATCTGGCTGTTTGAGATTTTTATTGAGAAATCAAATTGGAACATATGGCATCAGTAAACAGAGATGATCAAATTATCCTGCGGGTCGAAAAACTGAAAAAATACTTTCCCGTACGCAGGGGTTTTTTGCAGAGAATTGCCGCCTGGGACAAAGCCGTTGACAATGTAAGCTTTGAAATCCAGCGGGGCACAACCCTGGGGCTGGTGGGCGAGAGCGGTTGCGGGAAAACAACCGTCGCCAGGCTCATCCTGAAACTTTTGGAACCTGATGAAGGCAAAATTATCTTCCGGGGAACTGATATCAGCAACTTTACCGAAAAGGATATGAAGCCCTATCGCCAGGATATACAGATCGTTTTCCAGGACCCGTACGGGTCTTTGAATCCCCGCATGACCGTTGGTCTGTCCATTGAGGAAGGACTTAGGATTCTGGGGATTAAAAGCGCCCACAAACGCAAAGAGCGCCTTGAAAATCTTTTGCAAATGGTTGGAATGTCTCCGGAAAGCGCTGACCGGTATCCCCATGAATTCAGTGGGGGCCAGCGCCAGCGCATCGGCATCGCCCGCGCCTTGAGCGTGGAACCTTCGCTGGTAATATGCGATGAGCCCGTTTCCGCCTTGGATGTCTCTATCCAGGCTCAGATCATCAACCTTTTAAAAGACCTGCAGGACCGGCTCGGTTTAAGCTATCTTTTTATCTCCCATGACCTTAATGTCGTGGGTTATCTGTGCAACACCATCGCAGTGATGTACAAGGGCGGCATCATGGAATTTGCCCCGGCCGAGCAACTTTTTGAAGACCCGCGTCACCCTTATACCATATCGTTATTAGCGGCCATCCCCGACCCTGAACCCGGCAAAACTACCGTTTTGCACCGGCCGGAAGTAGATCTTCCCGACTCCCCCATACCGCCCTCCGGCTGTAATTTCCAGGGAAGGTGCACCCTTGAAGAAGCGCGCTGCCGGGAAGAAAGAACTACTTTTGCGCAAGTTGGGGAGGAGCACTTTGTAAGATGCTGGAAAGCGACATAAATTAATAGTCCAAGCTAAGAACTATAACCATGGTTGAGCATCCTCGACTTTCGCTCAATCATGGTGCCAATTACTTTTGAATATGAACTAGGTATAAGCCACTGCTACGAGCTATTCATTGAAGGACGCCAGGTGGGCCTTAAGATTCACTTTTTTATTCCTTAATCCCAGTTTTGTACGGATATTAAAGCGGTGGAATAGAATGGTGTTATGCGAAAGACCCACAATTTCCGCTATTTCCTTGTTCTTTTTGCCGGCCTTGATAAGATTGGCGACCCTGATTTCCTTGGATGTCAATTTATGATGCTTCAGAGATAATTTATTAATAAATGGAGAGGCAATATTGTCCAAGCTTGATTCAATCGCACTGATGAGCTCACTTTGAAGGGAATTCAAACGGCTCTTCTTTAGTCTTTCAAGGTGGGGATTAACCAGTTCCTGCACATTGGACAAAAAGTTTTCCTCAAGCTCTTTTTTATGCACCTCACTCTGTTCCAGCAAAACTTTTAAAGCAATATTGGCTTCCTTTAAACGACTTGACTGCTCCGCCAACTTTTCAGCCTCCATCTCCACTTTCGTTTGCAAACCTATTCTTTCGGTCACATCCGTTAGTATTACGATAGTGGTTGAGGTGTCTCCTTCCACCGGCAGGCACTTGATCGTAACCTGCCGGTGGTTGAACTCCACGGGTTTGTCTTGACCGATCTCAAAAGGTTTGTCGGTTTCCGTCTTCAGCACAGATTCCATTCGCGGCCGCAAATTATCGTCGCATAAATCGAGAAAATGCGATGCCAGAAGCTTCTCTTGAGGTAGACCGGACAAGGATATTGCCGCTGAATTCGCAAAGACCACTTTCCCTGAAACAACTTCCATAATTCCTTCAGCCATGCGCTCTAAAATAGTTTCCAGGTGACGGTTTCGGGATAGCAGCTCTTTTGTTAATTGCCGCGGATATAATTCATCAACGCCCATAATCGATTTTGACCTGCGCTCCTCTGGGGGAGAATCTGATTTTTCTACCGCCTTCAAAACGTTCTCCACAATAGAGCCTGAAGGCCCTTTGGCAATGCAGATATCGGCACCGATTGCCTCGTAGTCAAATTCCAGTTCGGCCGCCGCCGCTGTTACCAGCACCAGGTAGCAATCCTGCAAATGTCCCATGGTTCTGATGATCCGGCACAACTTGTCCCCGCCGATTTGGGGCATTACCAGATCGACAAACATAATGTCCGGAGAAAAAGAGGTAAGCAGCGTCAGTGCTGAGAGGCCGTCTTCAGCAGTAACAACCTGATGCCCTTCATCCTCGAGCAGATTGGCTATTAACTCCAACATCTGTCGATTATCATCCACCACAAGAATCTTTTTTATCATGATATCTAACCTTTATGAAGGATTGTACCCTAATTGAGGGTCAAGCTCAATTAGGTGTTATCCGTTATTGGTTTCAGGTCAAAAATAAGTGAAATTATATATATCTGATGCCCATCCATAAATACATTTGAGCACTAAGTAGTTTCCCATTCATAAATAAGAAATTTGAGCGTTATCGCTCAATTGAGGTATCAATAACAAAGACTGTCGTCGGATGTCAAATCAGCAAGTTCTTGATTGGCTCGGCGGGCAGGATGAGATATTTTTGAGCGTGGTGACTGTTGAAGAAATTTATGGCGGTCTTTCAAAAAAAAATGCCAATAAAAAAATGGGCTGGTTTGAAAAGTTTATCCTGCTCAGATGCCATATTCTGCCGGTAGCAATTGAAATTGCAAGACATTGCGGAATTCTTCGCGGTCAGTTTTTGCAGAAAGGGACGACAAGAACACAGGCTGATTTGCTAATTGCCGCTACAGCAATTAAACACAATCTTGCACTGTCAACCCGAAATGAACGCGATTTTGAAAATTGCGGAATCCCCTTGCTCAATCCTTTTTCAGCGGGCCTTGGTATCAATTCTTGAATTGAAAGGAAGATAACTATGGGGTCGAAGATTGACCACCTGCCCGCCGTATTGCGCTTATTTCACTCTGCCATCGTCATCAGTCGTGATATCATTATTTGACTCCGTTGCAAGACGTACCGCTTCCTCCGAAGATTTCGCTTCCCGTACTTCCTCCTGAATCCCGGTGTCTTTATGGAGCTTTTGTCCAAACATCTTAATTATTTTTTTTCCTATTATCATGATTTTCCTTCTTATTGTTTGCTCTTCCCGCTTATAGTAGTAAATACTAAATAGACCAAAAAAACAAGCAATATTTATAACAGCTGATCAAGCAATATAACAACACTTTATGAGCGCTTGACAATCAGGCACCTTGCTTACTTTTAACCATATTAACTATTTGTTTTTTTATTAGAACTAAACTGTGTGTTTTGAATTTCAGCGCGTAATTATTGTGTATTTCAGGTAACAGTGCGGCAGGATATAATTAGTGGCTATATTAGTGGGTCTGCCAACTATTTATGGCTGGATATGCGCCAGGCGTCTGCTTTTATACATCAAAGAAAATAGCAGGTGAACTTGACAGGCTCCCTGGAGAGTCATGCGGATTTTCCCGAAACTTAGGGGCGGCATGAAAAAATTTGATATTTTCATGCTTTCGTGCTTTCGTGATAAGTCTATACAGCATTATTTCCAAATATCACAAGGAGGCTCTAAAATGGAACCTGTACTCTTTGAAAAAGACGGTCCCGTCGGATGGCTGACATTGAACCGGCCCGAAAAACGGAATGCATTGTCCATCGAAGTAATGAACGACATGCAAGACAAGCTGAATATATGCGCAAAGGCTGAAGATATCAGGGTGGTCGTTATCAAGGGCAGCGGTCCTGCTTTCTGCGCAGGTCATGATTTAAAGGAAATGGTGGGGGCCCATTACGATGCCCATCATTTTCGTAAAATCTTTGCAGTATGCTCGGAAATGATGCAAGCCCTGCACAAGCTGCCCCAGCCGGTCATTGCGCAGGTCCACGGCATTGCCACGGCAGGAGGATTGCAACTGGTCGCCGCCTGCGACCTGGCCATCGCCGAAAGCGGCACGCGCTTCTCTACGCCGGGAGTTAAAATAGGCCTTTTTTGCTCCACACCCATGGTGCCCCTTGTTCGCGTCATCGGAAGACGCAAGGCCATGGATATGCTCTTAACCGGCCGATTTGTTTCCGCTGAGGAAGCCGAGCGCTTCGGACTTATAAACCGTATTGCGGCGGCAGATAAACTTGCTGAAGAAACCAGAAAGTGGGCCATGGAAATAGCGCAATACAGCCGGTTCACGCTCGCTTTCGGAAAGCAGGCTTTTTACAATCAGATAGATCTGGATGAACCGGCGGCATACAATTACGCCGCAGATGCAATGGTCGCGGGCTGTCTGGCTGCTGACGCTCAGGAGGGTATGGCGGCCTTTCTGGAAAAACGCCAACCAATATGGAAACACAAGTAATGGGTAAACCTGTGAACGCCTATAATATGTTACCGTTTGGAAAACTGAAAGCGGGCTCTGGCCCCTTTCTGGCCGTATTTCTTTCTTTCCTTAACACGTGCGTCGCGTCTGACAAAGCCGGCTTTCTTCAGGGCCTTCCTTAAATCAGGATTGGCATTAATAAGAGTCTTGGTAATGCCGTGCCGGATTGCACCGGCCTGCCCATTAAAACCGCCGCCTAAAACACGAATTTTAATATCATATGATCCGGCGGTATTTGTCAGAACAAGGGGCTGCATCATAAGCGCTCTTGCGGATGCAACCTTGAAATAATCATCAACAGGCCGATTATTAACGGTAATTTCACCGGTACCCGGCATCATCCAGGTTCTGGCAATGGCGGATTTCCGTTTCCCGGTCGCATAATAAATGTTTTCTTTCTGCATACAATTCCTCAATAAATAAAATCGTGTTACGCTTTTATGAAACGCGGCTGCGCCGCTTTATTTGAATTCATCGCGCGCTACCCCCCGCTCGAAGAGTGGGGAATTTAAATTTTAAGGTGCTTGCTTAAAGCACCAGAGGCTCAGGCTGCTGGGCTGCATGCGGATGCTGATCGCCGACATAAACTTTCAACTTTTTGAAAAGCTTTCTTCCGAGTCTGTTCTTGGGCAGCATACCCTTGACGGCAAACCGGATAAGATCCTCAGGTCTCTTTTCCATGAGCTTCTGGGCGGTGATCGTTTTGAGTCCGCCGATGTATCCGCTGTGCCGGTAGTAAAGTTTCTTCTGCCATTTTCTGCCGGTCAGGACAATCTTATCCGCATTGACAACAACAACCCAGTCACCCGAGTCAACATGAGGTGTAAAAAGCGGGTTGTGTTTTCCTCTAAGACGCGCAGCTATGGCTGAGGCAAGCCTCCCTAACACCGCGTCCTTGGCATCCACAACAATCCATTTCTCTTTTATATCAGATCTTTTTGCACTGTATGTATACTTTTTCACCGTATTTCACTCCTAAATAAAATCGTGTTACGATTTTATGAAACTCCTGCAAGCACGCTTGCGGGATCTAATAAGCGAAAGGCTAAAACAATAATCAGCGAAATGTAAATAATAAATGCATTTGTGTCAAGAGGAAAAAATAAATTTGTAAAATAAACCCAATTCTAATATAAACGAATCGTAACCGTTCAGGGGTTCAGGGTTCAGAGGTTCAAGGTTCGGAGCGTTAGTAAAGGTTAGCAAAGAAAAAGTAACCCGACTCGACTGTCTTCGACCCTGAGCGGCACGACCTGAGCTCGCCGACAGGTCTCAGACCGAAAGGAGCTCGTCGCAGGCTGAACGGGGAACTCTGAACCTGTGAACGTTTACCTTTATTCAAATCTAAAATCGTGGAATGTCCTGGATAGGATGCGACCCATGGAACATATTGAAACCGAGGTAAAATTTATTCTTTCCGATGTTCAATCTGTCCGCGAACGCATTGTCGAACTCGGTGTCGACGTTAAGGGCCGCGTTTTTGAGACAAACATGCGGTTTGATGATGTCGATGAAAGCCTGCTTCGAAATAAATCCCTCCTGCGACTTCGCCGGGATGCCAATACCAAATTGACCTACAAATCCGAACCCGCGATCAAAGACGATCAATTCAAAACCTTCAGGGAACTTGAAGTCCAAGTCAGTGATTTTACCACCATGAAACTGATTTTGGAGCATCTCGGATTCCATCAAGCACAGATCTACGAAAAATGGCGTGAAACCTTTATTTTCGATGACACCCTACTCTGCCTGGATACCATGCCCTTTGGTGATTTTCTTGAAATCGAGGGTAAAAAAGAGTATATAAAGGAAGCTGCATCAAAGATCGGTTTGCAATGGGGCCAAAGGATTACTCTGAATTATCTTGCAATATTTGAGATCATACGGCAAGAATTAAAGCTGCCGTTTACGGATGTCACCTTCGACAACTTTCAAAAAATCAGAATTGATATTGCAAAATATCACCATCTAATAGAAGCAGATTTGATGAATTCGTAAAAAGTCGAATTCATCAAGTGTTTGGTTTTTAGTGTTTTGTATTTTGTTTGAGATATATGCTTATATATCAGCTTGTTAGACCACCAAATACTAAACACCAAACACAAAATACTCTCGTACAAAGGTCGCTTTTTCAACTTTATGCGCAATCATCATCGATTTTAATACTCAACCATTTAACTAAAAATAATGCTTTCGGTTTTGACACTCAACCTGCGTTTTGGGCTGGCAGACGACGGCCCCAATAAATGGCAAAGCCGCCAAAAGATCTTTCCGGCGTTACTTGCCAAATATCACACGGATTTTATCGGCTTTCAGGAAGCAAATAGTTTCCAAATCGATTATTTGGCCGACATACTGACGGCATACAATTTTATCGGCCGGAGGAATCCTGCACCACCCTTTTGGCAAAACAACATTATCTTTTATAAAAAAGACTGGACCTGCGTTTATAAAGAACACTTCTATTTGAGTCCCACACCAACGGTACCGAGCCGCCCCCTGAAAAGTCTCTGGCCGCGACAGTGTACCATCGGCATGTTCGAAAAAAAACATCGCCGGCTCATATGTGCCAATACCCACTTTGACTTTGATGCCTCGGTTCAAATCGAAAGTGCAAAACTGATCATGAAGCGCCTTTCATATCTGCCGTCTGATGTCCCGGCCATTCTAATCGGCGACTTTAACGCCGCTCCCTTGAGTCCCGGCCACAAAATATTCACCGGAAAAAATCAGAACTCAGCCGATACAAAGACTTATTTTCAAAGCATCTTTCAAGAGCCCTTTCCAGGCACTCATCATGGATTCACAGGAGAAGCAAACGGCGACCAAATCGACTGGATTCTTTATCGCGGCACACTCGATATAAAGGACTGTAAGATCGACCGGGACACCATTGAGGATGTTTACCCCTCGGATCATTTTCCCCTCTATGCGCTATTTAAGTGGAGTAATTAAAGGAGACCGCATGCTTACCGAAAAAGAAAAGCTGGACAAACTTACGATGCTGGGAATCGAACTCAACCAGGTCAAAGATCTGGATATACTCATGGAACGCGTTCTTTCCGATGCCCGGCGTTTTGTCAACGCCGACGCGGGATCAATATACATACGCGACGAGGACAGACTCAACTTTACCTACACGCAGAACGACACTTTGCAAAATCGTCTGCCCGAAGGGGAAAAACTGATCTATTCAACTTTTACTATCCCCATTGACAAGAGCAGTATTGCCGGCTATGTCGCCACCACCGGACGTCTCCTTAACCTTCCGGATGTTCACAAAATAGAACCTACAGCCCCCTACCGATTCAGCAAAAAATTTGACGAAACATCCGGATACACCACCCGCTCCGTTTTCACCGTCCCTTTAAAAACAGCCCGGGGGGACATCCTCGGTATCCTGCAGATTATCAACGCCCAAGATGAGGCCAAACAGGCTGTTCCGTTTTCTAAAGATGACGAAAAAATTATGCTCCATTTCGCCAGCATAGCCGCCGTCGCCCTGGAACGGGCCCAGATGACACGTGCCATCCTGCTTCGTATGATTCGGATGTCGGAACTGCGCGACCCCAAGGAGACCGGCGCCCACGTCAACCGCGTGGGTGGATATGCCTTGGAGCTCTATGAACAATGGGCCCGCCGACAGCAAATGGTCCCCAAGGAAATCGACAGAGCCCGCGACAGTCTTCGCATGGCAGCTATGCTCCACGATGTCGGCAAAGTAGCCATCTCCGATATTATACTGAAAAAGCCCGGACGCTTCAGCCCCGATGAATTTGAAATCATGAAGCAGCACACTGTTTTAGGAGCGCGCCTGTTTCTGGATGCCCAGTCGGATTTTGACGAAACAGCCATGCAGGTAGCCCTGACCCATCATGAACGCTGGGACGGCAAGGGATATCCCGGATATATCGATGTATCCACCAACGCGGCGCTACCGGGTTTTGCCCTGCCTGACGGCACACCGCGCGGCAAGAAGGGCCAAGAAATTCCAATTTTCGGCAGAGTCGTCGCTTTAGCGGATGTTTTTGATGCCCTTTCTTCGGCACGGGTCTATAAAGAGGCCTGGGATGAATCTCAAGTTCTCGATATAATCGAAAAAGAAGCGGGGCATCAGTTTGATCCGGAGCTTGTGGAAATCTTTTTTTCCAGTCTCAACGTACTCCGCTCTATTCAAGAACGTTACCAGGAAAAGACTGAATAATTAGCCTCAAGACCCCTTACGTATTTTATCCACGAGGAAGATCGGGAGATGGTTGGAGAACGCCACAAAAGACGGCTTAAAGGTGAAAAACCTCCTCTTGCCTATTCTTTCAGGATTGTTGATAAAAATGGGAATATCAAGTGGGTGGAACTCAATGTGGCATTGTTTTCTTGGGATGATAGACCTGCTACGTTATGTTTTATGACGGACATCACCGAGCGTAAACAGGCAGAGGAACAAGTCAAGACATCACTCAAAGAAAAAGAAGTCCTTCTGAGTGAAATCCACCACCGGGTCAAGAACAACATGCAAGTCATTATCAGCTTACTCAAACTGCAGTCCGACAAAATCAAAGATAAACAGTATATTGATATATTTCAAGATAGCCAGGATCGTATAAAAACCATGTCTCTTATCCACGAGCAACTTTACCAGACCAAGGATTTAGAGAAGATGAATTGATGCTGGCGACACCAGATACCTGCAACTATCAAGGCGCCATAAATCCCTTTAATTCCTCGTATATGTAACGAGTACTACACCTGAGCAGGCCCTCATCTTCAGGTCTGGGGTTTGGTATTGGAAAAAATATTTGCTGGACTATTGCTGGACAATATAGACGCATATAATAACACAGATTTTTATAATCCTGTCAAATCCTCAACAAACGGTAGTTTATGGTGCTATAATCGATGAAATACACAAACTAAAAGGGTTTGCAGCTCAACATATCTGCAAACCCTTTTATTCATTGGTGCCCCCGGCAAGGATCGAACTTGCGGCACATGGATTAGGAATCCAATGCTCTATCCACTGAGCTACGGGGGCTATTTGTGATTATATTAAATAATTACAAATAGAACAATTTAGAATTAATCCATTGCTCTGCTAAGGTATAGATATGGATTTTTCACAAAAAAGAAAATTTGTAAAGATTTAGTTTAATACTTCCGGAATTTTTTCTATTCATTTTAATAAACGCTTTGTTATGTTCTGCTCCCTGACAGACCTTTTTCAAATAAAATCGCTTCGTGATTTTATATTACGCGGCTACGTCGCTAAATAAATCTCCAAAGAGGAAAAAATTGATTGAGGAAAACTCTGTTAGCTTGGAGAGGGTTGCGACACAATCACTCAGGGCCGAGCTAGTTTTCAAAAAACTTGACATTGAACCATAAATGGTACATACTGCTAATATGAAACCGGACCATCCTTTACCAGTTGTCTTTTATAAGTCCGATGCGGGAAAAGAACCAGTCAGAATATGGCTCAAAAAACTAAGCTCTGAAGATAGGAAGATTATTGGTGAGGATATCAAGACTCTCCAGTATGGCTGGCCTCTTGGTATGCCGTTGGTTAAGAGCTTAGATACCGGTTTATGGGAAGTCAGATCCAATTTGAGAAATAGAATTGCCCGTGTTATTTTTACAATATACGAGCATCACATTGTTCTGTTACACGGATTTATTAAAAAATCTAAAAAAACACCAACTAAAGATTTGACATTGGCAAAACAGCGGATGTCGAAATTTAATAAAGGATAACAAGGCAGGTGAATTAAATGAAACATAAAAATATAGGTAGTAATTTCGATGATTTTCTACAAGAGGAAGGGACCTTGGCAGAAACGGAGTCAGTAGCTGTTAAAAGAGTTGTAGCATTTCAAATCCAGCAATTAATGGCCGAGAAGAATATGACCAAAACGAACATGGCAAAAAAAATGGGTACAAGTCGCTCATCGTTAAGCAGATTGCTTGACCCGACAAACATGTCCGTGTCCTTAAAAACACTCGAGAAGGCTGCAAATTCTCTTGGGAAAAAGCTGACAGTTCAACTTGTTTAAATTTGAATTCTCCGCTGCGACTCGACTGTCTTCGACCCTGGGCTAAGGCCGAAGGGAACTCGCCGAAGTCTTGCAGCGCGGGATGAATTCAAATGGAAGATAAAATCCTTTTTAAGGAGAAAGTGCGGTTAGCCTTTCGCCATCTGAGCGGCATAGCCTCGTTTCATAAAATCGTAACACGATTTTATTGGTGTTTAAAAGGAAGCTATCAAAATACCGAGATCGAAATTCAAACAATAAGAAGAGTTTAAAATGGGAACTATAACTATCAAAGTACCGCAGGATATTAATAATGAAACTTAAATCCGGTGCACAATTCGTTGTAATGGGAGATAAAGATGTTGTCATTTTGAAGTCGATATCACCCCCATCTCTAGACGACTTCGACGATTTAATTGCAGAAGCTCGTAGACAAGCCAGAAAGGCAGGTATGAACCACTCTGACATCGTTGCTGCTCTCGCCAAGGCGCGAGATAAAAAATGAAAATTGTGCTCGACACCAACGTATTTATTTCAGGTGTCTTTTTCAGCGTACCACCATATCAAATTCTGAAAGCCTGGCGAAATCAAGAATTTCAAATTGTCATCTCTCCGGAAATTTTAGATGAGTACCATCGGGTCGGCAAGGAACTCTCCGCTAGATTTTCTATGGTAGACCTTGATCCGATTCTCAAGCTTATTATTGCCAAAGCGGAATTGATCGAAGCAGCATCGCTTGATGAAGCCGTCTGTGATGATCCGGATGACGATAAATTCTTTGCAGGTTCAATTGCCGGCGAGGTCATGCTTATTGTAAGCGGTGATAAACACTTACTAAAAATGTCGGGTTATCAAGGGATTGAAGTAATCAGACCACGGCAATTCGTTGATAAGTATCTTTAAGAAAACATCTCGGGATAAACATCTGATAATCTTTCTTGTCATGAAATATATTTTCACCTCGTCTGCCACGGTTCATTACATGATACCAAGCATTCGGATATTCTATTCTCAACGGCCTACTCATAATAAGGTTGTCCCTACACAATCAATCTACATGAGTCAAGAGCAGACTTGACCCCTAAACCCATAAACCCCATTAGCATAGCTTTCCCCTGGCTATCTCTTGTAAGAAGATGCCTTGATTATCGATCTCATATTCCCGCAAAGATTTTGCTAAAATATTTTACAAAAGGCCAGATCAATCCACCCAGAATGGGCACACCCGTAACTCGTCCGAATATGATTAATCCGAGAAGAATAAAAGGTCCATATCTCTCCAAGAAATAAATTTTGCCCTCATGTTTGACCGGCAAAAGTCCGAATAAAATTTTGGAGCCATCCAGGGGAGCAATTGGGAGCAGGTTAAATATGGCCAGAGCCAGATTGATTTGCAAGCTCATAAACACCGCATATATAAGCAGACCTATAATGGAATGCTGATTAGGTGCCCCAACGGTGGCGAAGATAAATCTTAACAAAATACCGCTAATAAGTGCTAAAATCATATTTGCAAGAGGACCGGCAGCGCTAATCCAGAGCATATCTTTTTTGGGATTTCTTAACCTATGTGGATTTACTGGCACCGGTTTGGCCCACCCGAAATGCACTAAAAAAATCATGATCGTGCCAATTGGGTCAAGATGTGCGAGTGGATTCAGGGTTAAACGACCACTTTGCTTTGCAGTATCATCTCCAAACTTGTTTGCAATATAAGCGTGAGCATATTCGTGAAATGATAGTGCCAACAAAATTGGCGGAGCTATTATCAGCAATTTTTGTATATTCATTGAATTAGAAGATCTCGCCTTTTATTTGATGCAATCCTAATCAGTACAGAAGAAATCTTCCATAAAGACCAACTTATGCCAACTGGGGCCATAGGTGTTGAAAGTAAGGAAAGCTTTGTCATAGTAGAAGTGCTCCCAGTCTGAGTGCTCTCAGCACAGTAGAAGCATCCACATCACAGTAGAAGCGTCCCTCACATCGGTCATAGTTCCTTTAAAGCCTTATTTTATAAGGGTTCCCACAAAACGACTTCCAGAGAACCTCTACAACCAACGATTGACCTATGGCGAAGGTTAAAGGCTGTACCAGGAATCAGGTGCTTACGCTCTTTACACTCTTTGGCAACTCCCTAAGACACTTCTTATCATCTCTAACCAAAGCACATAGCTTTGGGTTGTTCATCTCTTTACACTTACTATGGTCATACACCGGGCACTCTAGATATTGCTCTGACATTAGCTACTCTTCATCCTATTCCTTCTAAGCTCGTCTTGCCAGCTTGGTTGCCATGATAGGAATTAGACCGCCAAGCATTACATAGCCTAACCGCCTCCTAAAACCGCAAATAAAATCATAAGAATTATCGTTTGAATGACCCAACCAATCATACAGACGCCTACTGCTCGTAACGTGCTCTGATAATCCAGAGCTTGCCTAACAGCAATAACCATGGCCACTAACATCCAAACTGAAGCGATCATAAAAATGATTTCGCCTATTCCAGGTATAATAGCCAATATCCTAAGCAACCCTGGAGAGCTTGAAAACCCGATGGTTCGTAATAGTTCACCATGATCGGCTTTGGTCTGAGGTTCAGGAAGGATTTTAACACCGACAAAATATGTAATATAGGCCCAAACATACCATGCGATAAGGGCTGTGATTGCACCAATAATGACTCCTTTTGTACCTATCGGTCCTATGCTGCCTATTCCGGCTGCTACACTGGAGAGCACAACAACTCCCATAGCTTGACTCATCGCACCTTTATCAGCCTCAACTTCTTCATATAAGTTAGCATCAAGCTTGGCAGCTCGAACAATTCGATCTAAATATATTTGCATTTTTACCTCCAACATTTATTTAATTACAAATTGTGTACTCTGAAATGATTGTTATTTCAATAAAAATACAGTAGTGACAAAGAAGTGTCAAGAAT
>NZ_JAZFTO010000216.1:0-6877 GCF_036446775.1 Candidatus Desulfatibia sp. | reverse complement strand
CAAACCTTATAATCGTGAAGAAGGCCAAACGAATTGAAAAAGATATTTTCATCAATACTGGAAAAATTAAAATAGTTTAGTTCTTTAGTATTTGGAATTTGGAGCTTGTAGTTTGGAATTTATTTGAAATTTGATGCTTGTGATTTGTTATTTCCGGTTTATCCGGGTTGGGGTTTAGAGGTTCAATGTTTAGGCGTTGGCAGTTTAAGTGTTCAAAGGTAACCCTGAGCGGCGAAGCCGCGTTTTATAAAATCGTGCAACGATTTTATTCACGGTTACCCAGAAACATGAGCAGCATCAAGAACAGATTGATAAAGTCAAGATACAGCGTCAGGGCACCTAAAATGGCACCTTTACGTATGGTTGCACCGTCAAGCCCTTCGGGCTGCGAAAGCGCCATGGTTCTTAGTTTCTGGGTGTCATAGGCGGTTAATCCCACAAAAACTATAACACCAATATAGCTTACGATCAGGCTCATGCCCGAACTACGCACAAAAATATTTACAACCGAAGCTATTACTATCCCCATAAGGCCCATGAACATGAACTGGCCCATAGAGGTCAGGTCACGCTTGGTTACCATGCCGTAAATGCTGGAAGCAACAAAGGTTGCGGAGCAGATAAAGAATGTTGAAGTGATCGATGCGCTTGTATATATTAGGAATATTGCTGAAAGGGTCACACCGTTTAAGGCAGCATAGAGCACAAACAACGAGGTGGCGGTAGAAGCCCGCATTTTATGAACCCTGGCGCTGATGCTGAAAACAAGGGCGAGTTCTCCGATGATCAGGCCGAAAAAAACAAGCTGATTTCCAAAAATCAGTCTCATCATGGTTTCGCTGTTTGACACATAAAAAGCTACCAGACCGGTTAGCCCCAGGCCGATAGCCATCCAGTTATAGACACTACGGATAAATTCATTGACTTGAATTTGGGCTTGTGTCTTATGTGCTGGAATTGATTGCATTTTTACCTCCAATAAAATCGCTTCGCAAATAAAATCGCTTCGCGATTTTATGAAGCGTCCCGAAAGTATGCGGGACTTAACCCGAAAAGATGCGGGACTTAATAAGATGAATTCGTAAAAAGTCGAATTCATCACGTTTTAGGCTTTTATAAGCCTTAGGCTTATTAAGTGTTAGTTAGGTTTTAGGTTATTGTTTATCGTAATGCGATCTTAATATAACACCCATAACAGGTATTGCAAGCCGAAATTTCGTTAATGTAACATAATAGGACTGTGTTAAATAATTTCGAAATACACACGCGTAACTAGCCGTATCGTAACTTACAATCCGTTTATTCGGGGCTACAGTAACGACTTTTAACCATAATCCAAATTAATCCCGCAGCTTGAACGAAAGTGGTAAAAAGTCCGAAATACACATCAGCTTCTTGTAGCGCACAGAAACTCTCGGCGACTTGGCGCTGCGGGAGTTTCATAAAATCGCGGAGCGATTTTATTTATGAAACCGGAACAAATATATCAAGAACTGAAGGAACTTGCCGAAAAACTTAATATCACGGTATCCGAGCAGAGTTTAAGGCAGACGGGCGTCAAAGCCAAAAGCGGTTTTTGCATAGTCCAGGGAAGGCAGCGCTTTATCATGGATAAAAATAAATCGATTAACGAAAAGAATGAATTGTTAGCAGCTTGTCTTGCCAAAATGCCCCATGAAGACATATATATCGTTCCAGCTGTACGCAAGTTGCTCAAATAAAATCGTAAATAAAATCGTTTCACGATTTTATGAAACGCGGCTGCGCCGCTTTAAATATGATTGGTCGTTTTCTTTCAAAAGTTAAAATACCAAAATAGGAAAAGGGGAACCCCCTGGTTGGCTCTTTATATACTTGCATGGCATTATTTCCATGCTAAAGTTTACATAATATACCTTATCAGACATTGTTTGTTTTTTTTGTCAGGGCCTTGCCCAAATTTAAAATTTATTGAACGCGTTCTTTGGCTGTGATATAAATTCGATTTGCGATTTTATATGCATCGACCTTTTTTAGCCTATTATAATTGGATAATTGATAATCACCGCTGAGCCGCAGAGGTCGCAGAGAATTTGTTTCTTTTTTTGCTTTCCGCTGAGAGGACGGAAAGCAAAAACATGCATCCCTGTGGGACAAAGAAATAACTATTTGTATTTCAATACAGTATTACTTTTATAAAGCTTGAGCTATTTTTTTTTGCCGTCCTCTCAACGGCAAAAGAAATAATATTTAACTCTGCGGCCTTTGCGACTCTAGCGAAGCGAGCGGTAAAACAATATAAAAAAATGATTGACACCAGCACCCAACGCCGCATCTACAAAGTTTCCGAGCTAACAGCTGAAATTAAAGTTCTGCTCGAAGAGAACTTTCCACTTATCTGGATAACCGGTGAAATTTCAAATTTCAGAGTTCCCCTTTCAGGGCATTTCTATTTTACTTTAAAAGATAAAAGTGCTCAGATAAATGCGGTTATGTTCCGTGCTCAGAATCGCAAATTAAAATTTTACCCTGAGGATGGAACGAGTGTGACCGGACTGGGAAGGATAAGTGTATATGAACCCCGAGGCAACTACCAGTTAATATTAGAATATCTTGAACCGGCCGGGGCTGGAGCCATACAGGTAGCTTTTGAACAGCTTAAATTACGACTTGCAGATGAAGGACTTTTTGATGAAAAATACAAGAAGCCCCTACCCTTTCTGCCCAAAAAAATAAGCATCATCACCTCTCCAAGCGGAGCTGTGGTCCATGATATTTTAAAAATACTAAACAGACGCTTTTCAAATCTTAATATTGAAATCGTACCATCTAACGTTCAAGGTGACGGTGCTGAAAAAGAAATTGTGTCAGCTCTTGACCTGTTACAAGAGCGTGGGGATGCAGATGTGGTGATCCTGGCCAGAGGCGGCGGCTCAATGGAGGATATGCATGCCTTTAATTCGGAAAATGTTGCCAGAGCTATATTTGCTTCAAATATCCCGGTAATTTCTGCTGTGGGACACGAGACTGATTACAGCATAGCTGATTTTGTTGCTGATCTTCGGGCTTCCACCCCTTCGGCGGCGGCTGAAATGGCGGTTCCTCTAAAACACGACCTTATCAATCGGTGCGGCGAACTTTCAATGCTTCTAACTGCAAGATTTTTCAGATATATCAATAATCTTCAAGTGCTTATAAAGGGCTTGGCACAAAGACTGATCGACCCTCACAAGAAAATTGAAGATCTAAGACTTCGAATTGACGATCTTACATCGCGCCTTGTAAGAATATGTGTAAACAACCTGGCACAAAGACGTGAACGTTTGATGTGGCGCACTGAAAGTCTGTACAAAAATAGTCCGTTAAGACAGTCTAAAAAAGCTTATGAAAAGCTTGAACAAAATAAAGATAACCTCGTAATATATATAAAAATATATTTAGATAAAAAACAATTTTCACTCCGAGAGTTGTCGGCAAGATTGCATTCCTTGAGCCCTGCTGCTATTCTGGAACGCGGTTACAGTATTACCAGTACCCATCCGGAAGGAGTCGTTGTCAGAGATCCGCATACAGTTGCCGTCGGGCAAGACCTGGAAGTGATAGTTGCCAAGGGGACTTTATTTTGCAGAGTAAAGGGGAAATAGCATTATGTCTAAGCAAACATTTGAAAAAGCAATGAAAAAACTTGAACAGATCGTCCAGGGGCTTGAATCCGGAGACCTGCCCCTTGAAAAGGCTATTAATATTTTTGAAGAGGGTGTCAAACTCTCCAAGTTCTGCTCAAATAAGCTCGATGAAACCGAAAAGAGGGTCACAATTCTGATGCAGGATGCTGAGGGAAATGTGCTGGAAAAACCTTTTAAATTGGAAAATGATAAGGAAGATGAATAGTTTCGATCTGAATGGCTATCTTGTTTCTAAGCGTAAACAGATCAACGATGAACTCGTTATGTTCCTTGATTCCGCCGCAAATTCCAGCCGGATTAGCAAAGCCATGAAATATTCCCTTATGGCCGGTGGCAAACGCTTAAGGCCGATTTTGTGTTTGGCTGCCGCGGAGGCTGTCGGCGGCAAATCCGAGAATACCATTCGTGCCGCCTGCGCCCTTGAAATGATGCATACTTACTCCTTAATCCATGATGATCTGCCGGCGATGGATAACGATGACTTGCGTAGGGGCCAGCCTACGTGCCATGTGGCCTTTAATGAAGCTACCGCAATTCTGGCCGGTGACGGTCTTCTAACACTGGCATTTCAAATCCTTTCAACAAACAATTTCACTAGTGAAAATCAGGCT
Source organism: Candidatus Desulfatibia sp. (assembly GCF_036446775.1). Taxonomy (NCBI): domain Bacteria; kingdom Pseudomonadati; phylum Thermodesulfobacteriota; class Desulfobacteria; order Desulfobacterales; genus Candidatus Desulfatibia; species Candidatus Desulfatibia sp. Next base: position 2,601 of record NZ_JAZFTO010000216.1, on the reverse strand, counting down.
TCAAAATGGCTCGGGGTTTTGCATCATATTGCTTCGGCGGCCGGGTATGAGGGTATGATTGAAGGGCAAATGAGGGATATGGCCTCAGAAGGAATCCAACTTGAAATAGAGGCTCTTGAAAAGATGCATGTTTTAAAGACCGGTGCCCTGATAGAAGCATCCATCCATACTGGTGCTGTTCTGGGAGACGGGAGCCAAAATCAAATCGAATGTTTAAGAACTTATGCCAAAAATGTTGGGCTTGCATTTCAAGTTGTTGATGACATTCTGGATGTCGAAGGTGACCCTGCTGTAATGGGTAAGGGTGTCGGCAGCGATCAAACTCGCAATAAAAACACCTACCCGGCTTTAATGGGGATAAAAGAATCGAGAGCGTTTGCCCGAAAACTTGTCAACAACGCCTTGCAAGCACTGAATTATTTTGATAACAAATCAGATCCGCTGCGTGCCATCGCACAGTACATTATTGAAAGAGAACGCTAACGACTTCTTACGAGAGTGTTTTGTATTTGATGTTTAGCATTTAACAGTTCAGCCACAAAGACACAAAGGCACAAAGAAGGAGTATGGATTATAAACCTTAATGATTCAGTTTTATTGGTTAAATTGGTTCCATTGGTTTGGTTTGTTAACAAACAAAACCAATTAAACCAATCGGACAATTTAAATTAATACTATAATCTTAGTGTCTTAGTGCCTTTGTGGCTGAACAATTACAAAATATTAAATTAAGAAAAGGGTGTAACCGGTCTTGAGCCTATTGGAAAAAATAAACTCTCCTACTGACTTAAAGCGCTTATCGCAATCGGAGCTTCCTGTTTTGGCCCGGGAGATTCGCAAGGTAATTGTTGACGTGGTATCTAAAAACGGCGGCCACTTGGCGTCGAGCCTGGGTGCTGTTGAACTGGCGATTGCCATTCACTATGTGTTTGAAGCCCCCAACGATAAAATCATCTGGGATGTCGGTCACCAGTCCTATGCCCACAAACTTCTTACAGGACGCCGTCAGCAGTTCCATACCCTGCGCCAATACGGCGGGATCAGTGGCTTTACCCGTATGAGCGAAAGCCCCTATGATGCATTTTCAACCGGCCACAGCAGCACTTCCATTTCGGCAGGTCTTGGAATTGCCTGCGCCAAGTGCCTGAAAAAAGACAACGCTAAGGTTGTCGCCGTCATCGGGGATGGGTCCATGACAGCCGGACTGGCTTATGAAGGTCTAAACCAGGCCGGTGATATTCAAAAAAATCTTATCGTCATTCTCAATGACAACGACATGTCGATAGCGCCCAATGTGGGTGCCATATCCTCTTTGTTAAGCCGGGTTTTTTCCAAAAAATATATGCAGGATTTTAAGAGAGAATTCAGTGATTTTCTCAAATCTTTGCCCAGGATTGGAGACGATATTTACCAGTTTGCCAAACGTTCCAAAGAATCTTTTAAAACCTTTATTACGCCGGGGATGCTGTTTGAAGCGTTTAACTTTGAATATTTTGGTCCTATCAACGGGCACAATTTGAGCCATCTTATCGACATATTGAATAATATCAAAGAGCTTAACGAACCGGTGCTTCTGCATGTAACAACCAAGAAAGGCAAGGGGTACACCCCTGCTGAAAAAAATCCCATTTTTTATCATGGTGTTGGATGCTTTGACATCAAAACGGGAGAGTGCAAAAGCGATAATGATTCCATTCCGACATATACGGAAGTTTTTGGCAAGACCATCTTTGAAATGGCAAAAAATGATGACAGGATTGTTGCGGTGACTGCCGCTATGCCCGAAGGTACCGGGCTGGTTAAGTTTGCCGAGGCCTATCCGGATCGTTTTTTTGATGTCGGCATTGCAGAACAGCACGGCGTAACCTTTGCCGCCGGGCTGGCCAGCGAAGGTCTCAAGCCGGTTGTGGCCATTTATTCCACATTTCTGCAGCGGGCATATGATCAGATTTTGCACGATGTTTGCATCGAATCTTTGCCGGTGGTTTTTGCCGTCGACCGGGGTGGAATTGTGGGTGAAGACGGAGCGACTCACAACGGGGTTTTTGATTTATCTTATCTGAGAAGTCTTCCCAATATGGTCATCATGTCCCCCAAGGATGAAAATGAACTGGTCAGAATGCTCCGCACGGCCTTGTCCCATAATGGTCCTATTGCCGTTCGATATCCTCGAGGTGTTGGCGAAGGTGTGAAAATGGAAAACCAGGATACTCTTCTGCCGATCGGTCAAGCAGAGGTTCTCATTAGGGGGGACGATGTTTTGATCCTGGCTATAGGCCAATCGGTTTGCGAAGCGCTTGCCGCACATTCAATGTTGCTGGAACAGGAAATTTCAGCAACGGTTGTCAACTGCCGCTTTGTAAAACCGCTTGACGCTGACCTGATCGGTTCCCTGGCTCGCGATATACCGCGCATTATAACAGTGGAAGAGAATGTAAGACATGGCGGATTCGGGAGTGCGGTGCTGGAATGTCTGAGTGATCAATCCATAACCGGCTATCTACTGGAATGTATCGGCATACCGGATACTTTTGTTGAACACGGCTCTCAAACCTTTCTCAGATCCAAGTATGGTATCGACGCAGCGGCTGTCGTCAAGGC
>NZ_JAZFTO010000215.1:0-11108 GCF_036446775.1 Candidatus Desulfatibia sp. | reverse complement strand
GCGGCCTTGCTCATCGAAAAAATATCTCATTTATGAATTGGAAACTACTTAGCGTTCAAATATTTTTTTGTTTACGGTTTATCCGAGTTAGGTTTCTGATGCATGAAATGGGTATCGCCATGCAGGTCGTTGAGATTGCCATCGCATCCATCCCCACCGGGATGGAAAACGTTAAGGTTGAAAGGGTCAATCTGAAAGTAGGCAAACTGTCTGCTGTCGTGCCTGACAGCCTGCGATTCTGCTTTGAGATTGTGGCCAAAGATACTCCCCTTTGTGATGCAGAGCTTCATATTGAGGAGATCCCGGTGGTTGTGAGGTGCGATGATTGCAATACGCAAGTGGCCATCAGCGAGCCGGTTTTTACTTGCCAAAAATGCAACAGCGGCAACGTAAATTTAATTTCAGGCCGGGAGCTGGATATCGAGTCCATCGAAGTTGCTCAAGAGGAATAAGTTCTCAATTCATCAAAGCATATCCGGAAAGCCTCTCTGGGCTGAAATTATTCATTAAGAAGTTACTATAAGGATGCACTAAATGCCGATCACATTATATAAAACTCAAAAATACAGCCATCACAAACCATCTCAAAAACCTTCCCATTCCCATGTCAAAGGCAGTGGAAAAACCGGAACACGCGAGATAAAGGTTGTCCGCAGAGTGCTGGATGTTAACGACACCATTGCAGAGCAGAACCGTCATATGTTTGCGGAAAAAGGGGTTTTTGTACTTAATGTAATGAGCTCTCCGGGTTCCGGCAAAACCGAAACCCTTGTAAAGACCCTGGGACATATTATGATGGAAGTCAGAAGCGCGGTAATTGTGGGAGATATCTGTACTTCAAACGATGCCGACCGGCTTGCCGCTGCGGGTGCTCCGGTTGTGCAGGTCAATACGGATGCCTTTGGAGGTGACTGTCACCTGAGCGCCCATGTCATTCAAACGGCGGCAGGCAACTTTGAGCTGCAAAAGATCGATCTTTTGATCGTAGAGAACCTTGGCAACCTGGTATGCCCGGCCGAGTTTGACATCGGCGAGGATTTGCGGGTGGTTATTTTAAGTGTGACCGAAGGTGAAGACAAGCCGGTCAAATATCCGCTGATGTTTCGCGTATGCGACGCGGTGCTTTTAAACAAGACCGACTTGCTGCCGCATCTGGACTATGACCGCCAGGCGGCTTTGAAATATATCCAGCAGGTGCATCCCGGCATCCCGGTCTTTGAAATCTCGGCCAAGACCGAGGAAGGTTTCACCCCCTGGATCGACTGGCTCAAGCAGAAGGTATGGCACAAATTGAGAAATTCAAGATAGGCGTTCAGAGTTCAAAGGTTCAAAGGTTCAGAGGTTCAGGGGTTCAAAGGTTCAGAGGTTCAAAGGTTCAGAGATTCTGGGGTTAGCGCAGAACCTAGAACCCAGAACGCAGAACCCAGAACGCAGAACCTAGAACCTTTCAGTTTAGGGCAGATGTACTTGACGGGCGGAGATAATGTTGGGCAAAGATTTTATCTCTTCAAGGACTTTTTCATCTGCCGGGGAGTCGATGTTTACCATGCACAGGGCACGATCATCCCGCCGGCCTAACTGGAAGCGGCCGATGTTGATGTTGTGGCGGCCCAAGGTTGTGCCCACATTGCCGATAACACCCGGCCGGTCAAAATTCTGAATAAAAATCATCGATCCTTCCGGGATCGCATCCAGATAGATTTTCCCGATTTTTACAAGGCGGAGATATTTTTTTTCAAAAATCGTTCCCCAGATCTCGTCCGGTTCCTCTTTGTGGTCTTCCAGTTTTACCCGGATTAAGCCTGCAAAATCATCCCTGGCCTGGCTTTGGGTGATATTGACATTGATCCCCTTTTCAGCGGCAAGGGCCGGAGCATTGACGTAGTTCACCGGTTGATCGCTAAAGGCTCCCAAAAGGCCTTTCAAGACGGCATGTGTCAGCGGCCTGGTATCAAAGGCGGCCACATCTCCGCTGTAACTTATGGTGATGTCGTGAATTTTTTGGGCGAGTTGGCCCATCAGCGATCCCATTTTTTCGGCAAGCTCGAGATGGGGACGAATCTGATCCATAGCTTCCAGGGATAGGGACGGAAAATTGACGGCATTGGTAATGATACCATTTAAAAGATAAGCAACCATCTGGTTTGCAATCATTTCGGCAACCTTGATTTGGGCTTCACCGGTACTGGCGCCTAAATGCGGCGTAGAGATTACATGCGGATGCTGGAGCAACGGCAGCGTCGGGTCCGGCGGTTCCTGGGGGAATACATCAAGGGCCGCGCCGGCAACATGACCATTTAAAATGGCCTCATAAAGATCATCTAATTGGATTACTTCTCCGCGGGCGCAGTTTATGATCCTCACGCCCGGCTTCATCTTTTTAATGGTCGCAGCGTTGATCATTTCGACCGTTTCCTTAAGACGGGGAACATGCAGAGTGATAAAATCGGAACGGGCCAGAAGATTGTCCAGGGGGACAAGTTCAATTTCAAGGGAACTTGCGGCATCTTTGCTGACAAAAGGATCTGTGGCGATAACGTTCATGTTCAACCCTTGGGCCCGTTGTGCCACGATTCTGCCGATCTGTCCGAAACCGACGACGCCTAATGTTTTGCCGGCTATCTCAATACCTATCAGTTTCTTCCGGTCCCATTTGCCGCTACGAATAGAAGCCGTTGCTTGAGGAATGTTTCTGGCAAGGGACAGCATAAGAGAAATAGTATGTTCGGCCGTGGTCACCGTATTGCCCCCCGGAGCGTTCATAACGACGATCCCTTGTTTGGTGGCCGCCGGCACATCGATATGGTCCACCCCGATACCGGCCCGGCCGATGACCTTTAGCTGTCCGGCGTTTTTTAATACCTGTTCAGTAACCGTGGTTGCGCTCCTGATCACAAGGCCGTGGAATTTATCAATAATTTTAGACAATACTTCAGGGTCGCTGGTGGCCTTGTCGTTATCGACGACAACTTCTATTTTTCCGGTGGCCTCAAGAATATCCTTGGCAAGCGGGGACATATTGTCCCTGATCATGACTTTGTACATACCTGATACCTAACTAGTGGACTTTTGTTCTTTCCAGAAGGGTGACATTTCCCGCAGCCGTTCGATAATCGGCGGAAGCTTTTCAATGATAAAGTCGATTTCTTCTGTAGTGTTGTATATACTAAGGCTGAATCGAATCGAGCCGTGCGCCGCCGTAAACGGCACCCCCATGGCACGCAGCACATGGGACGGCTCCAGCGAGCCGGATGTGCAGGCCGAGCCGGAGGAGGCACAGATGCCAAACTCATCCATCATCAGAAGAATCGATTCGCCTTCCACGTATTCAAAGGCTATGCTGGATGTATTGGGGAGGCGGTTTTTGCTGTCTCCGTTTATCAAGGCGCTGGGGACGCGTTTTAATAGTTCGTTTTCAAGCTTGTCTCTTAATTCTTTTACACGGGTAATGTCTTTTTTCAGGTGAGCTGCCGCCAGTTGACTGACTTTTCCCAGCCCGATGATGGAGGCAACGTTCTCGGTTCCGCCTCGGCGGCCGCTCTCCTGGTGACCACCTATGAGAAAAGGGAAGAACTTAGTTCCCTTGCGGACATAGAGGGCACCGATGCCTTTTGGCCCATGAAACTTATGTCCGGACAGGGAAAGCATGTCTATGCCAATATTTTTTAGATCAATGGGTATTTTACCGATGGCCTGGACCGCGTCGGTATGAAAAACAACGCCGTGTTCTCTGACAGTCCGGGAAATCTCTTCAACTGGAAAGATCACGCCGGACTCGTTATTGGCCCACATGATGCTGACAATAGCGGTATCATCGGAAAGGTTTTTGTAAAGATAATCCAGATCAAGGCGCCCCTGGCGGTCAACGGGCACAAAAGTCACGCGGTAACCGTTTTTGGAAAGGTATTCAAACAGATTCTTTACCGCGGGATGTTCGACCCTGGATGTTATGATGTGTTTCTTGTCGGGATAAGACTCGATTGCGGCCCGGATCGCCGTACTGTCACTCTCCGTACCGCAGCTGGTGAAAATGATCTCTTCGGGTGCTGCGCCAATCAGGGCGGCCACGTCAGCGCGGGCTTGGATTAATTTCCGGCCGACCTGTCCGCCGAAAGAATGCATACTGGAAGGGTTCCCGTAAAATTCATTAAAGTAGGGCAGCATTTCTTCTATGACTTCCGGTGCAACCTGCGTGGTGGCGTTGTTGTCTACATAGATAACACTCATGATTGCACCTCCTCCACGACGAGATCAGGGGTCACAAGTTCACGCAGCTTAGATTCAACATAATGTTTGAGTGTGATTTGAGATTTTGCACATACCGCACATGTCCCCCGCAGTTTAACAAAGACCCTGTTGCGATCGACATCAACAAGCTCAATATCACCGCCGTCTTTTTTTAAAGCCGGTTTGATCTCACGCTCTAAAGTTTCTTCGATTAATTTGATTTTCTGGATGTTGGTCAAACGCGGGGGCTTTTTCACAGCCGGGCGTTCCCGGCCTAAGAACGCGTCGATAATTTCCTGGATGTTTTCATGACAGTTGCCGCATCCCCCGCCGGCTTTAACATAATCGGTCACATCTTCAATGGTCGCAAGATCATTTTCACTCACAGCCCGCTTTATCTCAAGATCAGTTACCCCGAAACACTCGCAGACGATTTGACCTTCAACTTTTTTTTGTGCCTCCCCCAGATAGTCGACAATCGCTTTTTCAAGCGCATCGCGTCCCATAACCGAGCAGTGCATCTTTTCTTTTGGCAGTCCTCCAAGATAATTGGCGATATCATCATTTGTGATTTTTTTAGCGTCCTCCAGGGAGAGCCCTTTGATTATTTCGGTCAGAGCCGATGAAGATGCAATGGCGCTTGCGCATCCAAATGTTTGGAACTTTGCATCTTTGATCAGCTTATTTTCATCAAGTTTAAGATAGAGGGTCAAAGCATCGCCGCATGCCAGAGATCCAACTTCTCCGACACCGTCGGCATCTTCAATCACTCCCACGTTCTTTGGATTCAGGAAGTGCTCTTTGACTTTGTCGGTATATTCCCACATGGTATCCTCCTATGATTTGATGAATTCGTAAAAAATCGAATTCATCACTTTTTACGAAACCATAAATATTAATAAGCATTCAATTACAAAAAGAAAGATCAGCTTTTCAAAAATTCTTCATAAGAAAGTCTAGTTAGTGTCCATCCACGAATCCAAAATGAACACGAAGGGTGTCCAATTCATAAATGAGATATTTTTTCGATGAGCAAGGCCGCACAAGGGTTTTCGCCCGAGGCGTACGTCTGTACGTCGAGGGCGGAAACCCGCGGCCTCCGGCTCGTAGAGCCTACGCCTCGGAGAGAGAACGCCGCTCATCGGGAAAATAGCCATTTATGGATGGACACTAGCCGGGTACCAGCTCAATCCTTAAACTATTTTCCGACACTTCGTAGATATTAATACCTATAGATTCAAAGATTTTTAAAATCAAGGCGTCGGCAAGTTTTTTAGCACTCCCTTGGAAAGAAACCATAATGATTGCTTGATCAGATTTTATTTCCTTAATCTGCATTTCCTCCACACCGGGCATATCTTTTAACGTGCGGCGGAATTTGATAAAGTTCGCTAAATTGCCGGTTCCTTCAAGCACAATCTCCACCATTACGGGCAGTTGATCTTCTTGCTGCCATGCAGCGGCAATCTGTGATGCGAGTTCCCTGCCGGCAAGGGCTCCGGCAATTGAAAGGGCTTCCCGGCTTCCGGCAATGTCATCGCTATTGGCCGTGACAGCGCTCTGTGTGGTGGATGCTATCTCTGCGCCTGTATCTGTTCGAATTGCTCGGACTGTTACAGAGCCTTTGAACGATCTTATATTCGTTCCCATTATGTTCGGTAGTATAAAAGCGGTAGACTTTCCGAAAATTACCACTTCGGCCTGCAAAAGATCGCCAAAGGCGGCGACTTCCTGGTTGTTAAGATCCGGTTTGCCGTAGACAGTATAAAATCCGTTATTCAGCATAACATTGTCATGATCAATGATTGCAAAACCCTCAGAGGTTAAGGTTTCGGCCATAGAAACTTCGGAAATAGCTTCGAAAAAGGCCGAATCTTTGCCCCACCAATAATTCAACAGGTTGTCTTCAAAATGTTGCTCCGCCACCAGGAACAAAGTCTTTGGCATAACTTTCTTGGCGACCATAATACCTGCTTCTAACAGCTTTTCTTCTAAAACCTTTATTGAAACCGCGGCCTGCACCATTACCCTGTATTGTTTTTTAGCAGGAAATTCAGCCAGAACTTTGTAGCCCTGTATGAACTCGCCGGTCTGACTGTAAATAATTTTGTTAATAGCTTTAAAGTTCCGGACCATAGACTTGATCGGCAGAATCTCTACGGTCACCATATCTACCGCTAAAATCAGGCTGCTGGACACAGCCGCTTCTCTTGCACGGGCAGAATCGCCTTTATAAATAGCTCCGGTTCCTATTACTACCACTGTTTTTATGAGGAGCTGCTCCTCAACCTGAGCGTCCGATAACGGCACCAAAATTGTAAATAAAACAAGGACGGACAGTAATATTTTGGCAACTTTATAGAATAACTGCATCCCGATTTTTCCTCCACATATGTCCAACCCTAATTGTGTCAAAACTCAATTAGGTGTTATCTGTTATTGGTGTTATGTAGCAAATAAATCGAATAACTAATAACAAATAACTTCAATTGAGCGTTATCGCTCAATTGAGGCTCATGCTTGGCGGACCAATGAATAGTCTGCAATCATCATAAGGATTTTTTTGGGTTTCGAGTTCTCAAAAACCGCCAGCGTATTTTTAGCTTTTTTAATATGATTTTGGGCCAATTTTTGGGTATAAGTGATTCCGCCGTATTTATGCAGTAACTCTATCAATGTTTTAAAGTCATTAACAGCAAAATTTTTATCTTTAATAATTTTTTCCATCACAAGCCGGTCTTTGCCATCGGCTGCCCGGAGGGCATAAATAACCGGTAGCGTCAGTTTTCCTTCTTTTAGATCCGCCCCGACGACTTTCCCAAGCGCATGGGTATCCAGGGTGTAGTCGAGCAGGTCATCGATCATCTGGAAAACAAGTCCTATATTAAATCCGTATTCCGCCAAAGCGGCCTCCTTTTCTTTAGGTGCTTCTGCGATCAGGGCACTTGCCCGGCATGCCCCCTGAAAGAGAACGGCGGTTTTGCGCCTGATAATTTCCATATATTCGGCTTCAGCGAGGTCTAAATTCCCTTTTCTCGATAGCTGATGAATTTCACCCTGGGACATGTTCTCTGTGATTTGGGCTATAATTTCAATGACAGCCGGTTGTTGGGTTACAGCGGCAATCGACAGGGCCCGTGCCAGCAAAAAATCACCCACAAGAACTGCGCTGGGATTGTCCCACACCAAATGGGCGGCAGGTTTACCCCTGCGCATGGTTGCTTCGTCCACAAGGTCATCATGCAGGAGGGTGGCGGCATGCAGATATTCAAAAATGGTGGAGAATGTTTTTACATAGTCACCTTTCCAGTCACAGATTTGGGCGGAAAGTACCGCTAACAGAGGCCTTAAGCGCTTGCCGCCGCTGAATAAAATATGGCCGGCGATTTCAGAAACCAGGTCTAGTTGAGGGTTTAAATTTTGCTTAAGAGCAATTTCAATTGCCGCAAGATCATCTTTTACCATGTCAAGGATCTTGTTTTTCAGGTCTTGCATACAATGTCTCCCATAAGATCATATTCAAGAACGTCTGTAACCCTAACGCCGGCAAAGGCTCCCAGCGACAGCTTTTCGGAATGAATATAGGTAATACCGTCTACTTCCGGAGCTTGAAAAAATGTACGACCGGTGAAAAGATTCTTTTTGGCTTCCGTTTCCACCAGTACGTCATAAACTTTTCCGATATGTTTCTGGTTGTTCTCAAAAGAAATTTTTGATTGGCGCAACATCAGCCGGTCGTATCGATCATTTGCCACCCCTTCCGGAATGTGTCCGGAAAGCTTGTGAGAAGAGAGGTCTTTGGAATCGGAGTAGACAAAGACACCCAGATGATCAAAACGGATTTCATCGACAAAATTCACAAGGTCTTTGTAATCTTTATCTGTTTCTCCGGGAAAGCCGACCATTACGGTCGTTCGCAGTACGGCACGGGGCACAAACGATCTTATTTTATCATAAAGTCTGTAAAGATCATCGGAAGTGTAATTTCTTCCCATATTTTTTAAAAGCCTGTTGCTTGCATGCTGAATGGGAATGTCAAAATAGGAACATATATTCCGGTATGCTGCAACTGTCTGAATGACATCAGGGCCGATACTTTGCGGGTGAGCATAGAGTAATCTTACCCAGGCCTCATCAGATATGTCTGCAACACTTTTAAGCACCTGGTCAAGAGAGACCGGCGGGTCCAGGTCGTTTCCATAAGCGGTGGTATCCTGGGCAACCAGTATCAGCTCTTTGAGGCCCTTTGAAATCAGAAAGCGCGCTTCGGCAACTATATTTTCAAGGGGCCGGCTTTTTTGTTTCCCGCGCAGCTTTGGAATAATACAATAGGTGCAATGCCGGCTGCAGCCTTCAGCAATTTTAAGATATGCCATATGAGGAGAACTTAACAGTCTGGGCGTCTCTTGATCTTGAAGGTCTAGAAAGTGCGGGTCCGGCAGGTGGCATCCCGACGGTTCGGCCGGGCCTTTAACGGCCTTTTCGATTTCGTGAAAGGCACCTGTCCCTAAAAAAAAGTCAACTTCCGGTAATGAATCAACGATTTCTTCCCTGAAACGCTCAGGAAGACATCCGGTAACAATCAGGCGCCGGCAGATTCCGGAGTTTTTGAACTTTGCCATTTCAAGGATTGTATCAATGGATTCATTTGTCGCAGATTCGATAAAACTGCAGGTATTTATAATGATAGTATCGGCCTTGCGCGGGTCTGCTGTATGGGGCCATCCGGCTTGCACCAAACGGCCCAGCATCATTTCACTGTCAACAAGGTTTTTGGCACAGCCCAGACTGACAAGATGAATTTTCATGTTTTTAATTTATTTATCTCCTATCCGGTTATTGCGCCGCCAAGCATGTCTGAAAGCCGAAAAATCGTGATAAACCCTTTAGCTATTAGAACGAAAAAAAATACAGTACTGGTCTATGAAAGTCAATCAATATCAGTTTGGCGGTTGACTTCCAATAAAGGTTATGTTCATTGTTTTAACGGTTTAAAAACAAGCCTTTAAGGGGCGGGGAGTTTTTCTGTTTAACCGCTCAATGGACAATCTTTATTTTAAAGCGTGTGATTACGCCAAAGCGGATGAACCCCCTGGGCTAATTGACAATAAAACCTTTGGAGTAGTGATCGATCAGCGCGCCATCTTGTTGCCGGGTAACAATCAAACTCTCCACATTATCGAGTCTGTTGATCAGCTCAAGGCCTTTTTGAGGGCCCAGAACCATGACTGCGGTTGACAATCCATCTGCAAATGTACAGGTGTCGGCCACAATTGAAACACTTACAACCCCGTTCGATATCGGATATCCGCTGTGGGGGTCCAGTATATGCGAATAGCGCTTGCCGTTTAACTCGAAATAGTTTCGGTAGTCACCGCTGGTTGCAAACGCTTGGTTGTGCAGGTTGATCACCTTGTAAATCTGGTCGTAGGGCGCATCTTTTTGGGGCCAGTTGATGCCGACTCTCCAGGGTTTGCCGTCTTTTCTATGGCCGGATGCAAAGACCTCGCCTCCAATTTCCACCAGAAAATTTTCAATGCCGTTGTTTTTGATCAGCGCCGTGACCTGATCGACACCATACCCTTTTGCAATGGAATCAAGGTCAAGGGATACGGTGGCCTTGCGTTTAATCAGAAAGCGGTCGGAAGAAATTACAATCTGATTGAATCCGACATTAGCCAGCTGTACCTGAATTTCAGATTGTTCAGGAATTTTATCTTTATTTTTAGTGCTGTCAAAACCCCACAGGTTTAACAGCGGTTTTACAGTGCCGTCCCAGGCACCATCGGTTAGCTCGTAAATTTTTCGAGCAACGATCATGACCTGCCAAAAATCGTCGGAAATAATAAATTTTTCACCGGCACGCTCCCAGGCATTGAAACGGCTGATTTCGCTGTCTTTTCTGTAAGTGGACATGCTGCGGTTAATATCCTCGAGCCGTTTGTCAATTTTGGTTTGAAGGCCGGCTGTATCTAAAAAATATCCGGCAACAACCGTAATATGGTAGGTTGTTCCCATGGTTTTTCCTGAAAGCTGAACTTCTTTCTGGATTCCGCATCCAACCAAAAAAAGAACGAGAAACGTCAGAAAAATTGCCGGGATATTTCTTGAATTAGCATAAAGATTATACATGTCGCTTCCTATCCCGGATAAACCGTAAAAGACAAAATGCCACGAAAGCACGAAAGTACGAAAACACGAAAAAAAGATATTAGTACAGATCTCGCAAATAATGATAGATGATGCGGTGAAATTTTGGACAAAACGCTCATTCTAATCAAAAAGTTGGGTTCAAAGGTTCAACGTTCAAAGGTTCAGAGGTCGGCCGCCTCGTTATATTACTCCTATGGAATCAATGGTTAAGGAAAAGAGAGCGAAGCGCTTAACCCGACTCGGCTGCCTTCGACATGAGCTCAGGCCGAATGTAGCCGTTCGACCCTGAGCGGCACGACCTGAGCTCGCCGACAGGTCTCACAGCCGAAGGGCTCATCGCAGGCTGAACCGGGAACCCGGAACCTTATAACCTAGACCGACCTGATGTCCAATTTATGTGCAATCCCATGGTATATAAAGGTCTACGGTCATTTATATAAGGTAAATAACGAGGTCTGTGGTAAATGGATGATTATATGTATTGAAACCGAAAATCAAGATGTGATCTGCAAGCGTTTTGGTTTTACTTATTTTTTTCCAAGGTTACGGTCAATTAGGGTTGTATTAATGCCTTTACCTCTGCGTTTTTTCTTGTCATCCTTTTTTTGTTCGTTTACCATCTGGTTATAACAAAGGCCTCCGGGGTTTCCAGATGGTTTCTCTATTTCTAACCCCTTGTAATCAAGAGTGAGGCCCGAATTGATTGAACCCGGGTGTTGTACGGGATA
>NZ_JAZFTO010000214.1:0-5182 GCF_036446775.1 Candidatus Desulfatibia sp. | reverse complement strand
AGCGCTCTGATCTCAGCAATATCTTCCCAAAGCACATGCAGGCTGCCGCAGGCCGCAATCAGGTGCAATACTTCTCTGGTTTCCGTCAGACTGTAAACCGGAACGTTGCTGTCACAGGCTATCACGAAATCTCTGATGTTTTCATACAGGTATTGGGGACCTCTGGGGAGCATTAAATTTGAGGCTGCAAAGCCGTTCACCAATTCGAGAATTTCTTCTACGTCCCGAACTTGAGCTTTCTGGATGACAATTTGGGGTTGGTCTTTTTCGTTTCTAAGGACTTTCCTAAATTTTTCTTTAGGTTTCTTTTCATCCAGTTTCACAGCGGGAGGCAGTTCAACATAATGTTCCATAGTACTTTACCTGTTAGCTTATTAAATACCCATCTTGATTTATGGGGTCTGCTTAACCGTATGCGTTCACAGGTTCAGGGTTCAACGTTCAGGGTTACCTTTCCGTTGGGTTCACAGAATCAGAGTTCACCACTGCCCGACCGACGGCAGGTGAGGTTCAGCCTGCGACGAGCTCAGCCGAGTCGGGTTGTCTTTTCATGCGTTCACAGGTTTCCACCACTGGTGGGATTCAACGTTGTCTTTATTCGTTGAACCTCTGAACCCTGAACCTTTGAACCCGTGAACGGTTACTTAAAGCTTAAACCCCATTCGCCATTAAAATCGGGAATTGACTTTCCCCCCCTTAGGAAAATATGGCTCGTAACAGACTTTGTGTCAAGGCTTTAAGCGCAAGGGCGGGAATTCCTTCTGTTCGGTCCGGTCCGGTCGGCCACGGTGCTAATGCGGTCTTGACAAACATTGGTTTTTTTGTCATATAGTTCAGGAACTAAATTACGAAAGCAGTATAATATGAATCTATCATTGTCCGACACAACCATCCGTAACCGCTGCCGAAGCAGAATAGCGGCCGGGTGTCTTGTGTGGAAAACCTGATGATTCTTAAAATTATAAGGAACACATAAAACCCCGGCATTTGCCGGGGTTTTTATTTTTCTGAAAGGAGAGAAATAATGGCAAAAGATGCGGTCAGCAAAGTCGTCCTGGCATACAGCGGCGGACTGGATACCTCCGTTATTGTCCCCTGGCTGAAGAACAATTACGATAATTGTGAGGTGATTTGTTTTACGGCGAACCTGGGGCAGGAAGAGGAGCTGGATGGGTTGGAGGAAAAGGCCCTCGCTTCCGGCGCCGGCAAACTGATTGTTATGGACTTGAGGGAGGAATTTCTAACAGATTACGTCTTTCCGACCATTCAGGCCGGTGCGATTTATGAACGCGAATATCTGCTGGGTACGGCTATTGCCCGTCCCTTAATCGCTAAAAAACTGGTTGAAACCGCTGAAGCGGAAGGCGCCGATGCCCTTGCCCATGGCTGCACGGGCAAAGGCAATGACCAGGTTCGATTCGAACTTGCGGCCATGGCGCTTAACCCCAAACTTAAAATTATTGCCCCCTGGCGCGAGTGGGAAATCCGTAGCCGGGAGGATGCCATCCGCTATGCGGCCCAATTCAATATCCCTCTGTCGCAAAGCGAGAAGGATCTTTATAGTCGGGATCGTAACATTTTCCACCTTTCCCATGAAGGCGGTCCACTGGAAGACCCCTGGACGGAACCCGATGAAGAAATGTTCCAGTTAACCGTCAGCCCGCAAGATGCGCCGGATGAAGCCGAGTATATAGAGATCGGCTTTGAGAGCGGCAACCCGGTCAGCTTGAACCACGAAAACCTGTCGGCCGTCGAATTGTTTACGCGCCTGAATAAAATTGCCGGTGCTCATGGTATCGGGCGGGTGGATATGGTCGAAAACCGCTTAGTGGGGATGAAAAGCCGCGGCGTATATGAAACACCGGCCGGAACAGTTGTTTTTCGCGCCCACCAGGCCCTTGAAAGTATCTGCCTCGACAAGCACACCATGCATTACAAAGACTTCGTGGCCGTGAAATATGCTGAACTGGTATATAACGGCATGTGGTTTATGCAACTGCGGGAAGCCCTGGATGCCTTTGTCAAAGTAACTCAGAAAAACGTTTCAGGTTCTGTACGTTTAAAGCTGCTTAAAGGCAATATCATTATTTCCGGGCGTCAGAGTCCTTTCAGTCTGTACCGTGAAGATTACGCATCCTTTGGAGAAGATGATGTTTACAATCAGCAGGATGCCCACGGGTTCATCCAGTTGTTCGGCCTGCCGCTGAAAGTTGAGGCCTTGTTAGCCATCGACGGAGGCGGTGAAAGCCGCTACCGCAAACCCGATTACAGTATGTTTAAGCGCGACTGATTTTTTACGACGCCATCAAAGTTGATCTTTTACATTCGCTTAAATAATGTTACTCACTAAAAAACTATAACTATTATGAAAGCACGATTAATCTTAGCAGACGGAACTCATTTTGAAGGGCTTTCCTTGGGCGCCATGGGAACCGCCATCGGTGAAGTTGTGTTCAACACGGCCATGACGGGGTACCAGGAAATCCTGACAGACCCTTCCTATCATTTTCAGATGGTGGTCATGACCTATCCCCAAATCGGAAACTACGGCGTCAACCCCCAAGATTTCGAATCCAGACGCATATACGCGTCAGGCTTTATTATTCGCGAGTACAGTCCGGTGGTCAGCCATTGGCAGGCAAACAAATCCCTTAATGACTATCTAATAAACTATGGGATTGTCGGAATCAGCGAGATTGATACCCGCGCGCTGACCCGTCACCTGCGTGATCATGGGGCGCAGATGGGCATTATCACCACTTCCGATGAACCGCGTGAGATACTGTTGGAGCGTTTGGAAACCGGCCCCAAGCTGGTCGGACGGGATCTCGTCAAAGAAATTACCGCCGACGCGTACTATCAGTGGCCCTTGGATGAGGAATCTAAACGCAACCAAGCGCAATCCTTCAAAGTTGCGGTTTACGATTTTGGTGTAAAATTATCGATCTTGAGAGCCTTGTACGAGCACGGCTGCGAATTGCGGGTATTTCCCGCGCAGACTTCTCCTCAAGAAGTGCTTGACTGGAATCCGGACGGTATATTTCTATCCAACGGCCCCGGTGATCCGGAGCCGGTCGAATATGCCGTGGACACGGTTCGGCATCTGTTGGGAAAAATACCGATTTTTGGGATTTGCCTGGGGCATCAAATTCTGGGCCTGGCCCTGGGCGGAAAAACCGTTAAGTTAAAATTCGGTCATCGTGGCGCCAACCATCCGGTAAAGCATCTGACCACGGGGTCTGTTGAGATAACCTGCCAGAATCACGGATTTATTGTCGATGCAGAAAGTTTGCCGCAAGATAAAGTTGAAGTGACCCATATTAACTTGAATGACGGGACCCTGGAAGGCTTCAGGCATAAGTCGCTGCCGGCTTTCTCGGTTCAATATCATCCCGAATCAGCACCCGGTCCGCGTGACAGCCGGTATCTTTTTGAACAATTTGTAAAGGAAATGCAATAAACCACTACCTGCTAAAGCAGGTAGATTTCTGTTCCGACTGAAAGTCAGTCGAAAGGTGCTTGGGCTAATTAGGTTCACCGTTCTGGGTTCTGCGTTCTGGGTTTAACGTTGAATCTTTCAACCCTGAACCTCTGAACCTCTGAACCTTTCAACCTTGAATCTTAACCGCAAATCTTCATGATGCTAAAGCTTTTCGCCTAAAAGGCGAAGGTTTTAAACCTGGCGAATGGAAAAATAAAAAAAGAGTCGTGTATTGCTATTGTTTTCTTTCAATATGGCAGTCGGCGCACTCCACGTTGGCGGGTTTTTCAATGCCTATTTGATAGTTTTCTTTCAATATGGCAGCCGGCGCACTCCACGTTGGCAGGTTTTTCAAGGCCCATTTGGTCGTGGCATCCCATGCATTGCCGGTGATAGGCACCTCGTAATCCCGGTGCGAACAGATATCTCTCTTTAAACGGCTTTCCGTGGCAGTTTGCGCATCGGGGCGGTTTGCCGGCTGTAGGGCTGTTATGATGACACCCCTGGCATACGGTAGCCTCTGTCGGGTGAAAATAGGCCGCCAAACTGCTGCCGTTAATCCTTTTCCGCACTCCCTGAACAATTTTCCGGTGCTCAAATTCAACCGGCTCGTACCGGTCCACCAACTCTTTGATGACAACCTTCTCCGGTATATCAACCTCATAGCTAATGCCGAAGATGGCCTGCCATATTTCAGGTATCATGCGGGCCAGCCGGGCTTCTCCGGCCTGATTCAAAACCCCCGTACTTTCCGGAGGCGGGGCCATATGGCATTTCAGGCAGGCAGACGATTCCTGCTTGCGGGCTTTCACCAAAAACGCATGGCAGCCGGCACAGCGTTGATCTTGCAGGACTGTCTTATGGCAGCCAATGCAGCTCTGCTTGGAGCCCAGCTGATGCATGGCCTGTTCGAGCATGACATGGTTTCCTTCTTTTTTGCCTTCCAGGCTGTGGCAGCTGACACACGATTTCAGATCGGCATGATGGCATGCCCGGCAGGTGTCATTATATCCTTCGTGGGCCTTATGGCTAAAGGGAACACGATACATCCGGGTTTTAAGACCCTCTTTGTCGCCGGTTTTGATCAACACTATATCCGGCTGGTTGCGCTTCATTCTAGGTACTTTGTCAACCTTTTCGATCTTGATTTGCTGCTCGATATCATGACAGCCGCTGCACCTGACGGGGCCGGCGAACATGTCCTTTTCCAGGGTCTTGCGGTGGCAATCGATGCAGGCCACATGCGAGGCCAGCCGCATGGAAATCCGCGTTTCTGATTCCAGCACCTCGGTCTTTTGCTTGTGACAGTAACGGCAGGTGCCCTCTTTATCTTTGGCGTAAACCAGCTCTTGGCTTTGGGGGTCAAACTCGTGGTGGCAGCGCTCGCACTCGTCCTTTTGGGCCGTGGAGTGGCGATAATGAAGTGATTTATCAAAACCCATTGGAACCCTGGAAGACATAATCAACGGTTTTTTCGGGTGACATCCTGCGCAGACAATGGGTCCGGCCTTTTCGCCGGCAGCAAGTATCTCCGCGTGGCAGGTGATGCAATTGTTATGGTATATATCCATCACCGCTCTGCGGCCGGTATCCTCAAGCCGCTTGAATTTGGGAGAAAGTCGTTCGTTTTCATACAGATGGCAGGTCATACAGTCTTTGCTTTTCTCTTTTAGGGCATCGGTATGCTTGTCGTGTAGAAAT
>NZ_JAZFTO010000213.1:0-3285 GCF_036446775.1 Candidatus Desulfatibia sp. | reverse complement strand
GCCAGGCATCTTCCCAAAGCCGGCCTTTGTAAATTATACGGGCGTCACCTTCAAGGTAAACGTCGTTATATGTGCCGTCTTTTTCCTGAAAATAAATAGTCAGATGTTCCCCGCCGCGCGTCAGAACCTTGATCGGGGATTTCATCCTGGTTTTGTTGGCAGTAACAATAGCGGCGGCAATCGCACCGGTGCCGCAGGCCAGGGTTTCATCTTCGACCCCCCGCTCATATGTCCGGATTGCAATATGGCCGTCTTTTTGGAAACTAACAAAATTTACGTTGGTGCCGGCAGGTGCAAACCCAGTGTGGAACCGGATCTCTCGACCCGGTTCAACCACATCGACACCGTCGATCTCATCCACGCTAATCACCACGTGGGGAACACCGGTGTTGACACTGGAGATAAGCATGGATCCGTCTTTAAGCTCAAGGGTATAATCCATTCTAAGATCGGCCGGATCCGGCATTTGTATCTTCACCAGGTCATCGGATACCTGCGCGCTGACTGTGCCGGCGGCGGTTTCAAAGGACATAATCGGTCCGGCAATCCCGTTTAAGTATGCAAACCGTGCGGCACATCTGGCGCCGTTTCCGCACATCTCGGCACGGCTGCCGTCCGCGTTAAAAAACTGCCACTTGAAGTCAACAGCATCAGTATCTTCTATAAGGATAAAACCGTCGGCACCGACAGACAGTTTCCGGCGGCATACTTTGGTGACAAAATCTGAAAGATCCGTTTCATCGACAACCCTATTGCGATTGTCAATAATAATAAAGTCGTTGCCGCTGCCGCTCATTTTAAAAAAATCAATCGGTTCCATAATTCCCAACCTTAACAAGTCCTAATAAAATATATTTGCCACAAAGGCACAAAGACACGAAGGATATATTTTTTATTCTTTCTTGGTGTCTTGGTGTCTTACTTGCCCGCCATCCGTCAGGCGGGGTGGCAAGTAAATTAAATTCCAAATATCAAACAACAAATATCAAACAAATAACAATGACCGAAATTCGAAAATCCAAACAAGGTCTCGTCTTGGAAGGTTTTGGTCATTGAATATTGAAATTTGTGATTTATTTGTAATTTGGTGCTTGGAATTTGTGATTTTAGACACAAAACTCCAAGGCAGAGCCAGATGTCTCTGATCTGGCCCAGAGATCCAGGTTTTTCAGGACTAAATAAATTTATTCAGTCAATTAAAAACGGTGGTATTGTCTCGCCGGCAACCAGATCCTCATAGGTCTGGCGGGCTCTCACCACATAAAAGCGGTCGTCTTTGGCCATTACTTCAGGTACCCGGAGCCGGGAACAATAATTGGATGACATTGTAAAACCATAGGCACCGGCACTCATCACCGCCAAAAGATCACCCTGTTTGACATCGGGAATCTCGCGGTCAAGGGCTAAAAAGTCCCCGCTTTCGCAAATCGGCCCTACAACATCAGCTTTTATCGATGTATGCGCAGTTTTGACAACCGGTTGAATTGCATGAAACGCTTTGTACAGCGACGGTCGCATCAGATCGTTCATGCCGGCGTCCGTAATCACGAATTCCTTGTCAGGGCCTGCTTTTCTATAAAGGACCCTGGTGATCAGCGTCCCGGCATTGCCGACAATGACTCTGCCGGGCTCCAGGATCAGTTGCAGATCAAGGCCCTTAAGAGAATCGATGATGGCCCGGGCATACTCACGGGGATGAGGCGGTGATTCTTCGTCGTAAGTGATACCTAAACCCCCGCCCATATCCAAATACCTGATTTCGATCCCCAAGGCCTTGAGCTCCGTTATCAAGCGCTCTAAACTTTTGAGGGCGTCTTCAAAAGGCTTTGCTTCCGTAATCTGTGAGCCGATATGGCAGTCGATGCCGACCACGTCAATATTCTCCAGCCTGCTTGCGACTTTGTAGCCTTCTATGGCCGTCTTGGTGTCAATACCGAACTTGTTTTTTTCCAGTCCGGTTGAAATATAAGGGTGCGTCCCGGAGTCAACGTCCGGGTTCACTCGAATGGCTACCGGCGCCTGCTTTGCGAGCAGGCCGGCCCTTTGATTGATAACCGCCAGTTCCTCAAGGGACTCGACATTGAACATCATAATATCTGTATTCAGGGCATAATCGATCTCGTCAACGCGCTTGCCGACTCCGGAATAAACAATGCGGTCCGGAGAAAAACCGGCTTTTAGGCCCCGGTATAATTCTCCACCGGAAACAATGTCAAGCCCGCCCCCCAGATTGGCAAACAGTTTTAAAAGCGCCAGGTTGGTATTTGCCTTGGCCGAATAACACACCAGCCTGTCTATGCCTTCAAAGGCCTCATTAAAAATGATAAAATGACGCTTTAAGGTCGCGTGGCTGTATAAATAAAAGGGTGTCCCGACTTCCGCGGCTATCTTCTGAATCGGAACATCTTCACAGTACAACTCATTGTCACGATAATGAAAGTGATGCATAAATCACCTAATAATTAAATTCAACCAAATTGGAATCACCAAATCTTGACCCGCTATCACTATAGGCCACTACCTTATAGATGTAACCATAACCTTTTCTCAAAGTCTCACTGTAAGTCATATGGCCTTTCTTCTTTTTTTCCAAAGCTTTGACTGTTTTAATCCCAATATCGGCAACAAGTTTAAACCTTAGCGGACAATTCGGGCACTCAGCTTCCGAAAGCGGTTTCTGGGAGCGATAAACAAAAAAACCTTCCAGGTCCGGATGTATTTTCCCCTTTTGTTTTGGAATCGTCCAGGTCAGCTCGAGTATATCTGCCTGCATCTGCCGGCTTAAATCATTGACCGCCGGTGGCGGGGCCGGGCGGGGCGCAACCGGCGGCGCTTTGCGGCCGCATCCGGACAAATAAAAAGCAAACGCAGCTAAAATTGCAAGCTGTAAAATCAGTCCTCTGCCGATACTTTTAAACATTTCAGACCTCGTTATTTACCTTATATAGATGACCGTAGACCTTTATATACCTTGGGATTGCACATAAATTGGACATCAGGTCGGTCTAGGTTATAAGGTTCAGCCTGCGACGAGCTCAGCCGAGTCGGGTTTCCGGTTCAGGCCTCCGGCTCGTAGAGGCACAATCCTACGCCTCGGAGAGGTTAAGCGCTTCGCGCTTTTTTTCTTAGCCATTGATTCCATAGGGGTAATACAACGAGGCAGCCAACCTCTGAACCTTTGAACGTTGAACCTTTGAACCCAATATTTGATTAGAGGTGGAGCGTTTTGTCCAAAATTTCACCGCACCATCTATCATTATTTACGAGATCTGCACTTAGACTCTT
>NZ_JAZFTO010000212.1:0-10396 GCF_036446775.1 Candidatus Desulfatibia sp. | reverse complement strand
AAAGATCCTCCAGGCCGGCAAGTTTGCCATGAACAGAATTAACGATTCACTAATAACAAAAAGCCAACATATGCATTTCTTTGCTCTATTTTGAAAGCATCGCTCGCATCATGTCGCCGGCATTTTCAGCATGATCCGCTACGGAGCCGATGATTTCTGCCAGACGGACCATATGAAAAATAGTGACGGCATCGGTCTCCATGTTAAAGACCTTTTGTTTAATAATGTCCTCTAATTTATCGGCTTCATGTTCTTTGCGACGCAGGGTATGGATTATTTTCTTAACCGCGACGCGCTGCTTTTCGGAATAATTTTTGAAGTACTTCCTGGCCTCGAATACCATCGTGACCAAGTCTTCGATGGGATCAATCACAGCATCGACCAGCAGAATAAAGTCCTTGGCGAGCTCGGCCGGAATTCCCGGTTTGCTTCTAAAAGAGATCCAATCTAAAGTATCTTCCACGGAGTCAAGAACCTGATCCTGTTCTCTTAAGTAGTTGAATATCAAGAAATTATAGACCGGCATCATGGTCCCTTTCGGCATATGGCCGCGGATACGGCGCTTGATGGCATCGGCTTCGTCTTCCAGCCGGATTACATCCTGTCTGAGTTCTTCAAAGGTTAGACATTTTTCGGCAATATGGCACTCGATGGCCTGTTGAAACGCCCAGGCACATTCCTTCACCTTCTCCGCATGTTCCTGAAGGCCTTCAAACGGTGAAACCATAAACATTGAAAGAAATGGAATTCGCATCGCCATCTCCTTTTATAAAATGAATTGAAGTATTTTAAAAATGGCCATACTGGTAACGGCCGCCACAGGTACGGTCAAAATCCAGTATAACATAATTCTATAAACAATTGCAAAGTTAACGGCCTCAATTCCGCGCGCAAGGCCCACGCCCAGTACACCGCCGACGGCCGCATGGGTGGTCGATACCGGCAGGCCCATTTTTGAGGCCACAAGGACGGTCGTTGCCGCCGCAAATTCAACCGAGAAACCGCGTGTATTGCTGAGGGCGGTAATTTTTGTGCCCATGGTATCCATAACGCGGTGACCGGCCATACCGATTCCGCAGGCGATTCCGATACCCCCAAAAAACAGGAGAAACCAGGGCACCGGGACTTCGGCGCCGACACTGCCGGTTTTGACCAGGAAATAAATAACCGCAAGGGGACCGATGGCATTGGCCACATCGTTTGCCCCCTGTGCTAATGCAAGGTAACAGGCTGTTACAATCTGGATGCGCTTGAAAATCGCTTCGGCACCGGCTTGCCTGTCTTTAATGAAGTGTTTTAAAATCATCATCCCGACAAATCCAAAAATGACAGCTAAAATAAATGCCACTATCAGGGCGGCTATGTTTCCAAGAGCCAGTTTTTTGCCCAGCGGGGTCTTAAACAGAAACGACAGTACAATTACAAAAAAGGTTATGCCGATAAAAAACGGTGATAGCCTCATCCCTAGAGAAAAAGAATCCTTTTGAGATAGAATTAACTTTACAATAATTTTAAACATTAAATAAGCGATAACAATACTTAATGCCGGAGAAATGATCCAGCTTGCCGCCACAGCAGCAAGCTTAGGCCAGTTGATGACCGAAAATCCGCCGGCCATGATGCCAAAACCGATCATGGCCCCCACAATCGAGTGGGTTGTCGAAACCGGTAAAGACTTCCAGGTAGCGAAACTGACCCACAGGGCTGCCGCCAACAAGGCCGAAAGCGCCCCGATAAGAGCCAAATGCGGATCGGTCATGATATCAGTCGAGACGATTCCCTTGCGGATGGTGTTGGTAACATGGGAGCCGATAAACGTAGCACCGATGATATTCAAAATCCCGGCCAGAAATATTGCCTGGCGAATGGTAATCGCCTTGGCGCCTACTGCGGGTGCCATGGAGTTGGCGACATCGTTGGCCCCGATGTTCCAGGCCATGTAAAACCCAAAAATGTAACCGATAATCAGTACAATGTATTCTTGAGGCATAGTTGTTTTATTTAAAGCTCCCTGCGGTCCCGCTGTAAGCGAGAGACCTTTGCAAAACGTCCTCTTTTGCCCAATTTAGGCGTCAGACTCAACATTTTGCACGAAGTGCATTTTTTCAAGCCGTAAGGCGCAACCTTTAGCGCCATCCTCGAAATGCTCAATGTATTCCTGTGGTTAAAATTTTCGCCTTTCTTGAACTTGAACAAAATTGAACATTTTTCAAAGGTCTCAATGAAGCAGGGTTGGCGCTCGCTGTTTACAGTTCAAATATAGTCGGCTAGCTTGAAAAAAATCGCTATTTTGGGCTAAAAAGCTGTTATTTCCGCGCGGGACATATCACGGTGGTAGGCTCAAATCAATCTAAAAAAGAATCCCTCGCTAACGGGATCTTCGACGGGCTCAGAGGACCCGGCTTTGGTTACCCTGGAAGGGGACAATTTTACTGGTTCACTTCTTGATAAACGGCCTGATCTCCACTTTGTCGCTCAGATAATCTTTTACAGATGCTATAGAAACTTCCTTTCGGTGGAATATGCCGGCTGCCAGTGCGGCTTCTGCTTCTGTTTTTGCAAATACTTCATAAAAGTGTTCCGCGCAACCGGCACCGCTTGACGCTATTACCGGAATTGTTACCGCGCCGGCAACAGCATTTATCAGCTCAATATCAAAACCTGAATTGGTGCCGTCTTTATCTATGCAATTCAACAGTATCTCGCCGGCACCCAGCTTTTCGCAAACTTGCGCCAGGGTTACGGCATCCAGGTCGCGGCCCTCTCTGCCCCCTTTGATGGTGCACTGATACCAGCAATAGGTTTCACCATTGGGACCTTTCTCTGCGGTTTCGATAACCTGGTGGTCCACCTCATCCGGCGACATTACATAAACTCTCCTGGGATCGATTGAAACCACAATCGCCTGTGCTCCGTACACTTCGGATATTTGCTCAATGGAACTTTGACCCGTTTTGACGCCTGTTTTTAAATACTCCTCGGCAATTAGAACGGCATCGCTTCCTATGGAAATCTTGTCCGCACCGGATCTGAAATATTCAGCAGCGACATCCAGAGCAGTATATTTTCTGCCGTCCTTATCAGTATAATCTCTGATCCCTCCTCCGATGGTCAAGGGAACAAAAACATTTTTAGAAGTCTGTTTTAATACTTCAATCATAGGCATATCTTCCAGGGGAAAATCTCTGAACCCGGTAATATTGAGAAATATAATCTCATCGGCACCTTTCTGATAATACCTTCCGGCCAGCTCAACCGGTTGGCCGAGATTTCGGACCTCTCCCTTTTCCCTGACATCGTACTGATCACCCTTGGTAACAACTAGATCTCCCTGGTCATTGGACCTGACATCCAGACAGGCAACTATTCTTTTGGCCAGTCTGGTTTCTTGTGAAACAAAACCGGAGGCCTTTTTTTCATCGCCGGCCTCAAGAAAATTCTTTAATATTTTTATGCCGGCATCTCCACTCTTTTCCGGATGGAACTGGGTTGCCGTGATACGGCCTCTTTGAATACTGCTGACAAACTCCAAACCATAGTTGGTAGTTGTTAAAATAACCGAATCGTCCTCCGGCGCAACATAAAATGAGTGCACGAAGTAAAATTTTTCGCTGCCCCCCAGTCCGTTGAATATCCGGGACGGCTTTTTTATATTGATGCCGTTCCAGCCGATATGAGGCACGGAAAGATCAATATCAAACCTTTTGACATGCCCTGAAATTAAGCCCAATCCATTGATATCGGGGGCTTCTTCGCTTGTTTCAAACAAAGCTTGCAGCCCTAAACATATGCCCAGAAAGGCCCTGTCTGAGGTTAAATAATCTTTTAAAGCCTCAACATAATTTTTTTGATTCAGAATCCGCATCATACTGCCGAAACTGCCCACGCCGGGGAAAATCAGCTTTTCAGCAGATATTATATCACTGGTATCGGAGACAACCTTAACGGATTCACCCAGACTCTCGATCGCATTTATGACGCTTCTAACATTGCCGGCACCATAATCTAATAAAGTTATCATTTTCCCATTTTCCACATAAAATCGTGTTACGATTTTATAAAACTCCCGCCCCGCTGAAAGCGGGACGGGATCTAATAAGCGAAAGGTTTACCCTGCCTTGCGGCGGGCTAAAATTCTTATAACTCTCACCACAAACACAATATACCCTAATTGAGCGATAACGCTCGATTGAAAGTCATTTGTTATGCGTTACTCGAAAGAATATCAACCGCTATTTTGCATTTCTATCAAAAATGACACCTTAAATGAGATCATCAAATGTGACTTTCCGTACATTTTAAGTAACTTCTCAATAACCTCTGGGAAAAGGGCTTCAGCGTGGCAGAGCCGCTTAATATAAAATCGCTTTAGCGATTTTATATAATGATTGCCAGATCATATTTTGTCTATTAATATGATGCAACTTATTAAGACCTTTGTGATCTAAACCACGCCATAAGAAACACGTAACACGCCGCCATGATTCTGCACATCGACATGGACGCCTTTTATGCTTCGGTGGAGCAATTGGACAATCCCCGTCTTAAGGGAAAATGTGTGATTATAGGCGGGCTGTCCAACCGCAGCGTGGTCTCGGCCGCCAGTTACGAAGCCCGGAAATTCGGAATCCATTCCGCCATGCCCATGTATCAGGCCCGGCAAAAATGCCCCCGGGGCACATTTATCCGTCCCCGGATGGAGCGCTATAAAGCCGTGTCGCAAAAAATCATGTCTCTGCTCCGCGAATTCTCTCCACGTGTTGAAGTTGTCTCAATCGACGAGGCCTACGTGGATATCACCGGCTGCAGCCGGCTTCACGGTGAGCCGCGCGAAATCGCCGCCCTTATCAAACAAAAAATTAAAGCTACCGTCAATTTGACATGCTCGGTGGGAGTCGGTCCCGGCAAGTTTATCGCCAAAATTGCCTCCGATCTGGAAAAACCCGACGGGCTGACCATTCTCATGCCGGAGCAGGTTTCGCATTTTTTAGAAAAACTTCCTGTTTACAAAGTGCCCGGTGTGGGCAAAACAACACTCAAGCAGCTTGAGCGTATGGGAATAAAAAGTCTGGGCGATGTCAGCAAATACCCGGAAAAATCGCTCTTGAAGCGGCTTGGCAAGTTCGGTCGCAGGCTAATGGAGCTTGCCGCCGGCCTGGACGATTCACCGGTTATGACCATCAGCCGGAGAAAATCAGTGAGCAGCGAAGAGACCCTGCTGTCAGATATCGACGATAAAAAAGTGCTCAACAATTATATCCTGGAGCAGGCCGAATCGGTTGCCCGTCAACTTAGAAAAGAGGGCGTAAAAGCCAAAACCGTTACCCTGAAGATAAAACATGCCGATTTTAAACAGGTAACCAGAAGTACGACTCTGCCGGTGCCGACACAGTCTTCGGAGACTATTTATCAGACGGCGTCCAGGCTGCTCAATAAATATCGGATGAAAACCAAAATTAGGCTTATCGGTGTTGGAGCCTCCGGTCTGCGGGCTGATTCCGCACCAGCCCAAATGAGCCTCTTTAAAGATTTAAAAAGCAAAAATGGTAGCTGGGAAAAAGTAGATAAAACCGTAGATTCAATCACCGCAAAGTATGGGAAAAACGTTATCAAACGGGGCTCCTTAACCAAAAGCTCCCATTAATAATGGAAATGAAAAAAGCTCAGACTATTAAATCCACGCCTCTGCTGGGAGCTCATTTTTCGATTGTCAAGGGTCTGCACAACGCCCTTTATGAGGCCCGGGCTCACGGCTGCACGGCGCTGCAGATATTTACCAAAAACGCCCAGACCTGGAAGGAAAGATCTCTGATGCCCGATGAAATCGATCAATTCGAACAGGCCCGAGCCGCAACCGGGATAACGGCAATCGCCGCCCACACGTCTTACCTAATCAACCTGACAGCCGTTGAAAAGCAAAAACATACAAGTTCCTGCCGCGCGCTGGAACAGGAGCTTGTCAGGTCTTCAATGCTCAACATCCCCTTTGTTGTACTCCACCCCGGTTCCCACATGGACAGGGGCCAAGATGATGGTATCCGCCGCATCGCTGAAAGTATCAATCGAATCTTGGACCATATTTCTGATTTAAAAACACGTCTTCTCCTCGAAACCACCGCCGGCCAGGGCTCCAGCGTAGGCCACACCTTTGAACAGTTAGCGTCAATTATGCATAAGGTCGAAAAAAAAGACGCCGTCGGATTCTGTCTGGATACCAGCCATATTTTTGCAGCGGGCTACGATATCAGAACGCCGTCTGCCTACCAAAAAACCATCAACATTTTCGACGCCGTTGCAGGGCTCGGGCATCTTGATCTGATCCATTTAAATGATTCCAAAAAAGAGCTTGGGTCCAGGGTGGACCGGCACGAACACATCGGGCGGGGATGTATCGGCCTGCAAGCGTTCGAACTGTTCATGAACGATCATAGATTCCAGGATATACCCAAGATTATTGAAACCCCCAAGCAGCACGACGGCAAAGATTATGATCAGGTCAATCTTAGTACCTTGAGAAATTTGATGATCTCGTAAAAAGTCATGAATTCAACTATAGATGGCTAAGTGAAATTGTTCCAAACAGAGTTTTTTCATTTTTTTTAAAAAAAGTGTTGCAATATATATAATTATGTGTTTATTTATTTGAACATAATTAAAAACTCATTCATGAGACCTTTGAAAAATGTTCAATTTTGTTCAAGTTCAAGGAAGACGAAGATTTTAACCACAGGAATACATAGAGTATTTCGAGGATTAAAATCTGAGTCTGACGCATAAATTGGGCAAAAGGGGACGTTTTGGAAAGGTCTCACATTAATCGGGTGAAAAATATGACCTCTACTCAATTCGAATCCTTTCTAAAAAGGGTTTTTGAAGCCACCGGGATGACATCGCAAACCGAACTGGCTTCCGCCCTGAACATAAATCGATCGGCAATTACCCAAGCCAGAAAAAAGGGTTCTATTCCTGACAAATGGATACTTAAGTTATATAAAATATTTGGTTTAAGTCCTGAATGGGTTGAATCGGGATCCGGGCCGACATTTCTAAAAAAATCGACCCCCGATGATTCCAGGTTCCAAAACATACCGAAGGTTAGAGCCAGGCTGAGTGCGGGCGGAGGTTCTTTTGAAGTCGGATCGGAGATTGAAGGTTACTATGCCTTCCGCAAGGATTGGTTAACAACCAAGGGCAACATAAATAATATGGTATTAATGGATATCTTTGGTAACAGCATGGAGCCTGAGTTAAAAGATGGAGACACCATTCTTATAGATGAATCTCAGAAAGACATCCTGGCAGGGGCTGTCTACGCTGTTGGCGTTGATGATACCATAATGGTCAAAAGGTTGGAAAAACATCCCAATAAGCTTGTTCTGCTTAGTGACAACAAGGATTACGCTCCCATATACCTGCAAGCCAGTGAAATAAATAGTGTTCGTATTATTGGGAAGGTAATCTGGATTTGCAGGGAATTCAGGTAAATTTTTTTGCCATTTATGTTCATTTAGATAAACTTTGAAGCATTTTTATAAACAGCAATAAGCATAAAAAGCAACCGGCATTATGATATCCAGTATTTATCTTTCAAAATTAATAGTTTCGCAAGATTTAGAGGAGGGCCGAGAAAATGACAAGATATGAATTTTACACTAATTATCAGGACTGTTACGAGTATCACGGAAGTACAACTATCGAAAGAATACGGAAACAGGCCGGTAGAACCGTTAAGAGAGACTGGATATTATTCGATTCTGTTGAAGAAGCTCAAGAGTTTTTCAACAGTAACTACGTTGATTTTGGTGGGTATTATGTTCAATAAAGTCGTTGATTTAATATTAGATTGCATTTTCATGATTATGGTTTTAATAATGTCTATTTTGGGGACGTTAATTGCTGGATTGTAGCCCTTGAAATTTAAGAACTGCGGCCAGAATTTCATCAGCCGATTTAGTGAAGCTCCCCACCCTAAAGCGGGACTCTGCCTTGCAGGCCGTGCTTCACTGCGTGAAGCAGTCCGGTCAACGACCTACCCCCGCTCTTATTAGGGGGTGGCTTGAAATGCAGCAGCGAGCGTATTCCTTACCCCATCAGCATATAGCCAGCAGAAGGCTCCAGTTATAATATCAGATTGTTTTAATTCAAGAAATTTGCTATACAATTTATTAGAAATTTTTATATCCGTCAATTGTAGAAAGCGAGTGCTGGCAAATGGAAAAAATCAAACAATTCTTTACTGAAAATGATAAATTCGCAGAGTATGTTGGAATTGAACTATTGGAGGTTTCAGAGGGAAAAGCCAAAGCCAAAATGGAAATCAAGGAGCACCATTTGAACGGCGTAAAGACAGTTCACGGTGCCGCAATCTTTTCTTTGGCAGATTTAGTTTTTGCCGTTGCCTCAAATTCTCATGGAACCGTTGCCATGGGAATCAACGTCAGCATTTCTTATTTAAAAGCTGTAAAAGCAGGGACGCTGTTTGCAGAAGCAAAAGAGGTCTCTATAAACCCAAAACTTGCTACCTATGATATCCACGTAACCGACGACGGCAATAACCTGGTCGCCACATTTCAAGGTATGGTATACAGAAAAAAAGAAGCCCTGGATATTTAAACACACGGAGAGCTTTCATCGAACAAAAAAGGCCCCGCCTTTTAAAGCGGGGCCTTTGTAGATTTAGATAAGGGGAGAGGGTCTTTTATATCTCTCACCCCGGTGGAATAGTTTTCAAATTCCACCCCCGTACCATTAAATCCTGAAGATCTTGTAAATCCTGCCTGCCCCGTAGGTCCGGCAGATCGTACTGGGGTCTAAAAAAATAAAGCTCAAGTTTACTTTCTTATAGATGTATCAGCGAGTTGATTATGCTGATCCTTCTGCTGGCGATCAACATGTACGATAGTGATTTTGTTGCCTGATTTTACTAATTTTATTTCCTGTTTTGACGTTTCAGGTTTCTTCAACCACACAAAAACATTGTTCTTATATACCTTGCCGGATACTTTTGCAAAATTACTTTGGTCCAGCCGATAGACCCCTAACACTTTTTTATCATCTTGTTTTTGAGAATGATCACCGGCTAACATTACACCCTTATCCTGGAGTTTTTTATCGTGTTCAATACGTGCATAGTGCCGGTTATTTTTAACCATTGTCAATTTATATGAAGGATTTATAATATCCTTGTTTTTCATCCATACCGAAACAGTCCTGTTATGCTTTTGGCCGGATGCTCTCACAAATTCCTTCTCGACTAATTGGTAGGTCCCATAAATGTCACCCGCTATGGCAGAGGCACTCAAAAAGATCCAGGTAAAGAGAATGGCTATAAGGCAATTCAAGGTTAACATTTTTTGCTTTCTGATTGAATTAAACATTTACCCTCCTTTTAACCAAACCCCCGGATCCCTGATCACTCCCAGAAGAACTGGAAGCTTGGTTAACTTCAGTTGAAGTATGATTTTGTGATTTGCATAACGAACTCCTTTCTTTTTGAAAGATTCGAATAAAAAACCCGCTTCGTAAAATAAGGGAAGCGGGTTGTTTATCTCTAAGCTTTATAGCCCCGCTGTCCTATCCCGCCCTGCGGGACTTAGACCGGTAGCTTTGCGTCCCTATCTTTCGAAAGGTTTGCCCTTCAGCGAATCTTACTTCGTTTGGAAGGCTAGAATAAAAAACCCGCTTCTCAAAAGGAAAGCGGGCTACTTATCCTTAAGCTTAGTAGCCCCGCTGTCTTATCACGTCTTGCGTGACTTAGACCGGAAGCTTTGCGTCCCTATCTTTCGATAAAGGTTTGCCCTTTAGCAAATCGTTTTTAGGTTCAATACTATATCGACAACCTGACTAAAAACATTTAGCCTTTTTTTAATTTTTTTTTTGGAGTTATCTGAATTAGCAGTTAATTGAGGAGGTTAAACAAGTTTATTAGTGCCCGACAAGGTTTTTTTATATCTCACAGAGTACGCAGTCACCGACGCGCCCCGGCCGCTATGGCGACGGCACAAGCCCTTAGTGGGTTTAATTGTAGTTTTATATTCGACAAGATTTATTGCTTTCTCGGTTTCCAGCCTGTCCCGTTAAATGCGAAGCCTATTTAACGGGGTAAATCCTGTCTAAATCAAAAGATGCTGCCTCTTTTGATATACAAAATGTACAATAATATTTACATTGACATTTACATTTGCTCGTATTAGTATGGAATACACTGAACCCTAACCCTTAACCGAATATTTAACGCGCCTGACGGATGAAAAATTTTCATGAAATATCCGCTTGAATGGAGACCGACCCTATGCAACCCGAACTAACGGCAAAGCAGCAAGGATTTCTAAGCTATCTCAAGCGTGAAATCATGCGGACCGGCAAAGCGCCCAGCTTACGCCGGGCAGCAGCCGAT
>NZ_JAZFTO010000211.1:0-2700 GCF_036446775.1 Candidatus Desulfatibia sp. | reverse complement strand
TTTACTAACCACTGTCCCGCCGGACCTCTTTTGTGTTGATATCACCGTCTTGTAATAGCGGATTTTCCGTTTTTTCCTGCTTGGGAGATGAATCGCAACAGGACAGCTTACTTTTGTGATCACTATCCGGGGACTTTTTCCCATGCATACCACGCATGAGCTTCATATCACCATAAAAGCCTGCAGCAAAACCTACCGCTGGTGCGGTGAAAGTCCAATGTCCACCTAAAGATTGCCCCACAGAATACCCTCCTAAAAGACCAATACAACAAAGCATAAAGCCTCCTTTCTAATATTGAATAATCTATCCTTTTATATTTCCGATTATAGAACGTCGGATCATTAAAGTTTTATTGGAACTGTATTTTTTCTCTTAAGGACAACTATTGTTTTTTTAATCTTTTGATTTCTATAATAAAGCAATAAGCATGCCGCATTGTGATGGTTAGCGTTTAACCTTTTAATTTCACTTGTGTTATTTATTTCCGTGGTTAATGTAAATGCTATTTTCCTGGAATAGGGGTAGGGAAATTTGGATATAAAGTATCCGATCTTAGCATTGGAAGGGTATCCAAGTGAATAAGAAGTATCCAGCTATAAGTTCTTTTTGATGATCTCGAGGAGGGTTTCAACCGTATTCGTTGCCTGGCGCCGGCTGTAACCGTTTTCGTTCATAACCTCTGTGATGATATCGGCTTTTGTAAGTGTCATGGTGGGTCTCCTTGGGGAAGGGGTTGTAACTATACGGAAACGCTACAGACATCAGGTTGTTTTGTCAAGCAAATTATGGGGTTAAGGGTGCTATCGAGACGGTTATCTTAGGATTTACCCGCTACATTTTTATAATCGGCATCTTATAAAAAAAGGTCAAATAATCGGCGAGCGTGGCGACATCAGACTGGACACCGCCAACGAACTGTGCCATTCTGTTTCGAATTCAGCTGACGAAATCGCTGAGGTGTTCTTAGATGAAGTTCCGGGCATGGTGGAGGCGTTTGGCAATGACGCCAAACGATCTCATCTGCTACCCCCTACGACCAAACACGGGGTTGCGCCGCCACAGTCCGGCACAATTCACTTTCAAACAAGGAGAAACAGATATGGGTGATAAGGGGAAAAAAGACAAAGGCAAAAGGGAACAACAGAAAAAGGCCCAGCTTACTGCAAAGGAAAAACGAAAATTGAAAAAAGAAAAGAAGAAATAAATGCCCGGTGTTGTTCGGTGACCTTAAATCAAGCACGGAAGTTGTGTGCCAGTTACTAGCGAAGCTTTGCCTCAAACCGACAAGTTGAGGAGAATCATAATCCCATTGCTTGAGGCGAAGTGATGCTGGATACTTGATAAATAAGAAAGAACGATTACTTGTTTTATCCAGCATCCAGAGACCAGTATCCAGTATCTGCTCATCTCTTGCACCACAGCGTGTTACAAAAAATTGACCCCCATATGCATAATGTGATAAAGCCCCACTCTTATTTTCTTAAGTAACACCTTCTTTAGGCCGATAATATCTACAACAAAATTAAAGATCCCGGACACGAGGTTTTAAAGAGGTGATACGTTTTACAAGTATTTTTCTTATTTTAACGTTACTGGTTTTTTTGAGTGCGGCCAACATTGTTGCGGAAGTCTACTCCGGGGTGGACGAGAATGACCTCACGGAGTTTTCCGATCGAAAGCCTATAGATGCTGATAAAGCAGATTCATGGACAAAGCCCTTAGCCCGTATCGATCTTCCCAAACAAAAGCCGAATGAGACCAAGTTGGTTGTGGGCCAACACCTGCGGGTGCCCGTTAAGATTGTCTATAATGGGCGGGTCTTTAGGACTCTGTTTGAGCTGGACACCGGTGCAACCCACACGGTCGTATCACAGGCTTTGGCAAAGAAACTGGGGGTGCACAAGACACCGTTTACGGGAAGTGGCTCTCTTGCTGGTGTCAAAGTGTTTGCATCCGCATTCAAGGTGTCGAGCATAATGGTGGGGCCGCTTGAGCGCAAGAACCATCAAATCCTTATTCTGCATTCGAACCAAGAGGGGTGGTCGAAACTGAAGGGTATGAACATTTTGGGTATGGATTTGCTCAAGGACGTACCCTTTTCCGTTGATTACCAAGCAGGCGTGATCAGGTGGGGCAACGACCCGGCTCACAGTACAAAGTATCAGATAAATACCAGGGCTGTCATAAAAGGCGTACGGGTATTTCTCCCTGTTAATATTGTTTATCACGGTCAAACTTTCAGCAATCTGTTCGTACTGGACACGGGTGCAGCGCAAACATCTGTGACACCCATTTTTGCGGAAATATTGGGGGTAACGGATATTCGCCAGGGTCGCTGGATTAAGGTGTCAAGGATAAAAGCAGGACCGCTTGAGTTAAAGGACCACCGTATTGCGATATGGGATACCCCTGACAATCTGCTAGGGATGGATCTGCTTCAATACGTAAACTTCACCATAGATTATCAAGCGGGTGTAATTAGATGGAATCTGTAGATTCTCTTCCTTCCAATATATGTTGTATGGTCTCATTCCAGCCCGAGCCAGTCTTTAGATGATTTCTATTACCACTTGACATTGACAATAACTTCAAATAATAAAATTATCAGTAAAAAAGGGCGTTAAGTAGCGCTGCTATTTTCGCGGCCCGGTTTCGTTTATGGTAATGTATTAAATAAGGAGAGTAAGGTTATGGCAAAT
>NZ_JAZFTO010000210.1:0-3361 GCF_036446775.1 Candidatus Desulfatibia sp. | reverse complement strand
CCATCAAAGAAAACAGCGGCCCATTTATCAGTGTGGATTTTAGTCTCCCTCCGGCGGTCAACAGCAATGCCGAGTTTTATTGCAAGCATAATTTGCCCTTTGTCATGGGTACCACCGGCGGTGACAGGGACCTCTTGGCAGACACGGTCACGGCATCTTCCATCCCGGCGGTAATAGCGCCTAATATGGCCAAACAGATCGTCGGATTCCAGGCCATGATGGAATATGGGGCCCAAACTTTTCCGAATCTATTCCAAGGTTACGATCTTGAAATCAAGGAAAGCCATCAGCAAGGCAAAGCCGACACCAGCGGAACCGCCAAGGCCATGGTCAGGTATTTCAACAGCCTGGGAACACCCTATACCGAAACGGATATTATCAAAGAACGCGATCCCGAAAATCAACAAAGCGTATGGGGCATACCCGCAGAATTTCTGGAAGGTCACGGGTGGCACACCTATGCACTGACTTCAAGTGACAAAACCGTCCGGTTTGAATTCACCCATAATGTCAACGGCCGTGATGTCTATGCCCGGGGTACCCTGGATGCCGTCTCATATCTCGATAAAAAAATTAAAGCTGACGTCCGGGGCAGGATTTTTTCGATGATTGATGTGCTTAAAGGCGTTTAGCCGGCATCTCTCATGAACTGGTTTCAAAACAATCAATTAGGCTCAAATGTTCCGGATATTAGGAGGGTTATAGATGATAAATAAAAAAGATTGGAAGAAACCAGCCGCGATCATCCTCTTTGTAATGCTGCTGGGCGGATAT
The DNA here is from genome assembly GCF_036446775.1 of Candidatus Desulfatibia sp. Classification (NCBI taxonomy): domain Bacteria; kingdom Pseudomonadati; phylum Thermodesulfobacteriota; class Desulfobacteria; order Desulfobacterales; genus Candidatus Desulfatibia; species Candidatus Desulfatibia sp. The sequence continues at coordinate 2,587 of NZ_JAZFTO010000210.1, read as the reverse complement.
TATGAAAAGTTGAACGTGGAAGCTCAGGCAATGGTATTGCCGATGGTGATATTTATCGCTGTAGCTGTAGTTATTTCTCGTTTTAAACAGCTTGAATACGAAATGCGCTCAGCGCAAGTCTTTACCCATAAAATAACGGTCGAGACGTTAAGTGTTTTGGACAGCAATGGCAACGAACGCATAGCCATTGCGGCAGCCCCCGAAAATCCGGTATTGACTTTTTATGATAAAAACCATACACCCCGTGCTACTCTGGACCTGGCGCATTCGGAGCCGACACTAAAGCTGAAGGGCGGCAAAGGCAGCATATTGATAGCCTTTGACAAAGAAGGCTTGCCGAATGTAACGCTTAAAGATGACACGGAGGAGATCATCTGGTCGGCACCTTAACCCGGATCTTTTTAGGTTTGATGAAGACATTATTAAAAATGCCCGAATTGCCTGAAGTTCAAACCATAGTTAACGACCTCAAAGCAGCCGGCCTGATCGGAGCCACCATCATCGGCGCTCAAGTCTTGTGGCCGCGCACGATTTCAGGACCTTCGTCCAATATCTTCTGCCAACGGATAAAACAAAAAAAGGTGACAGACATCCGGCGCCGGGGCAAGTACATCGTTTTTGACCTGTCCGGCCCGGATCATCTGTTGATCCATCTTCGCATGACCGGACGCCTGCATTGGGTTGCGCCTGATCAGCCGCGATCCAAACATGAGCATGTAATTCTGCACTTTCAGAACCAATATCAATTGCGTTTCCATGATACCAGAAAATTCGGGCGCTTTTATCTGGTCCGGGACCCTGAAAAAATAATCGGCCATCTCGGACCCGAACCGCTTGCGCCGAGCTTTACAGCCAGGGTTTTGGCCGATCACATCAATTTGCGTAAACGTATGTTAAAGCCTTTGCTGCTGGACCAGTCTTTTATCGCCGGATTAGGCAACATATATGTGGATGAAGCCCTCTGGGAAGCCGAAATTCATCCTTGCCGCATGGCATCTTCCCTTTCCAAAGTGGAAATAAAAGCCCTGCACCGGGCTATCTGTAAAGTACTGAAACAAGGTTTGAAGAACCTCGGAACAACCCTGGGAGCCGGCCAACCCAATTTTTGTTCCGTTGCGAAAAGAAAGGGACGCAACCGCGATCAATTAAAGGTTTTTCGCCGGACGGACCTTCCCTGCCACCGCTGCAACTCGATTGTCGAGCGCATGGTCGTCGGTCAACGCGGTACCCATATCTGTCCGCAATGTCAAATGATGGCGTCGTAAAAAGTCCCATCTACGGCGTTGGACCCTAATTGAGTTAAAACTCAATGTGTCAGTTGTTTGTTGTCCGTTGTCAGTTGTAAATCTAACTCGGTTTTTCCGGCGTTATGGTAACACTTTGGCTGAAGATTTATAAATAAGGAGAAAATAATGGAGGAGGAACCAAAAAAAGCTGCTGGAGAGATGATGTGCCATGAAGTCGATTACGAGCTTATCGGCGGCGAGGGGTTTATCCTGCAACGCCTCCGAGGAGACGGTATGGCCTTTGTCCATGCCGGCGGTACGGTTATCAAAAAATGGTAAAGAAAATAATGTCCGGTGGTCAAATCGGCGCTGACCAGGCCGCCCTTGACGTGGCCATAAAATTGGATATTCCTCATGGCGGATGGATTCAAAAGGGGCGTAAAACTCAAAGCGGCACTCTCCCGGACAAATACAAATTGAAAGAAATGCCCACTGCCAGCTATATAAAACGAATCGAGCAGAATGTAATAGATTCGGACGGAACGCTGATAATATCTCACGGAAGCCTAACCGGCGGTTCAGATCACAGCCGAAAAATGGTATTGAAGCATAAAAGGCAGTTACTGCACATAGATCTATTACAAATTGAAGCCCTTCAAGCCGCAAAGCTAATCGACTCATGGATATCGCTGCATCAAATAAAGATATTAAATATAACGGGGCCAAAGGCCAGCGAAGATCCCAAAATATACAAAGCTACTATGGATATACTTGAGAGTGCTTATTATTTGAGCCAGGTTGAAAATAGAACCTTTACGCTCGATTCCTTCTATCAAATCCCGCCAAAGGGCCGATCGTCTTCTTCTCAGATTCATACCAAAACCGTTAATGATGCCGTTGAACTACTAAATACGGAAATGCCTTTGAAAGATAGAACCACAATGGCCAACTTAACAAAAGATGAACTGGCTTCGCTTAATCTGACACTGGGTATTTACATCAGAAATCAGTTATTTCACAAAGGCGCCAACCTGGAGTTGCTGGCGTCATGTTCCCATGTTTCCGAAAATGAACATCTTAGCGCAAGCGATGCCGCTTTTGTAATTATAGAAAAGCTATGGGAAGAACTGCGTAGGACCCATAGATTGAGGATTGTTACGTAAGGATAAAGATATGTCTTAGGGGTCAAGCTTAGGGGTCAAGTCTGCTCTTGACTCATCTTAGGGGTCAAGTCTGCTCTTGACTCATTTGGTTTGCTTGTGTAGGGTTAGTTTTATGAGTAGGCCGTTGAGAATAGAATACCCGAATGCTTGGTATCATGTAATGAACCGTGGCAGAAGAGGCGAGAAGATATTTCATGA
>NZ_JAZFTO010000209.1:0-14892 GCF_036446775.1 Candidatus Desulfatibia sp. | reverse complement strand
ATCCAGTATCCAGAAACCAGCTTCCAGAATCAAACATCTTCGGCGTACAACAAATCCGGCCCGGCAATAACCAGCAGCATGCCCTGGTGGAGTCCTTTAGATGTAATTGGAATCCATTCTTTTTTACTAAGGCCTTTATCGATGGAAGTGATCAGCATAATCTCGCCCATGGTCTCCGATTCTTTAAGAAGCATAAGCTGACGAAAATTGCAAAAAGCAAAGAGAACCGATTCATTTGCCAGAAAAAAGGTGTAATGGCCCGGATAGTCGGACAGCAGTTTTTGAATACTGACGCGGATAGCCATGTAAAGACTGATATAAGGATTCTGATCGTGCAGCAAGACGATTTGATCTCTTAGATATTCAAAAATTCTGGCGGTATAGACGTCGGCTTCCAGGCGGGGAATTCCATCGGTCCGGTATTCTTTGATGTCTTCGACAATACCAATCTGGGCAAAAAGCCAGTTATGGCCTAAAAAAGAAAGCTTGAACGGGTGGCTGTGCGCAGCGTGGCGACCGCCGCTCTTGGGGCAGCTAAGGTGTGAAATGATAATGCGGCTGTCAATGACGCGCGCAAGCCTCTGAAAACTTTCATGCACCCTGGGATGGCTGAATACCTGCTCTGCTGATTTTTCTATAAAGGCCTGATCATCGCGAAAAAAACCGATACCCCAGCCGTTCATGTTCTGTCTGCCTTTCACGGCGAAAATGGGCAGGTATTTCTGAGGCGTATAGTTGTAACTGGCTGAAATGGCAAGAATGTCACACATGAATCATATCTGATATTGTTCTTACGAAAATCCCAATCTACCGGAAGGGATCAGATTTAATAAACTTTGAATGGAAATCAGGTTCAGAGATAATAGATTGTCGGAGTACTGAAAATCAAACAATTGTCCCTTTACTCCGCTCTGGTTTGTTTCTGTACACTCAAGATTCGGGATCTATTTTTAATTGATGTTGCTGTATATATCTTGGGACCCTTCGATCTGGCACTGGTCTATCACCTTACGAATGCGATTTCGATATCCGAGATCCAGGTAAATTTTATATATGGTTTGCAGCCATTTATTTGTGTTGGGATAAGCATAAATATCCAGAATGTTTCCCTGGCTCAACTCTACCAGAAACTGAGTGAAAATGATCCATTGCATGGCTTCGTCGATCTTTTGCAAAACCGCCGAGTGATAGCGAAATTCAATGGTGGACCGGAACCAGTATGAATGCAGGTTCAGGCCGTGGTAGCGGGTCTTGTCATAGCGACAATTTTTGCCTGATTCCGGATCATAGCGATTTTCCGGAGAGTACCAGAGCTCTTTCATCCGGCAGTTCTCGCCGCCGGCATCGCTTTTGCATATTTCCAGAAAGGCCTCAATATCGATCTCGATCGGCCGACAGGTTGCGATATTTTGCCGATCTCCCGGTATAAGCAGGTAAAAACAATCCTCGTATTGACTTACGATGCGAACGAGCTGCTGAAGTTCTTTACAATTATAGGATTGCGGATCCACGCCGTGATGGACGTGAAATCCACAGGATGCGTCAATATTGATCCCCTCGACACTGCCAAGGAACTGCAAGGCTTTGAAAACCTGCACCAATCCTTCGATACCGTGGAGGATCGGACTGGTCAGTTCGGCACCATGTTTGGTGTGACCTTTACCTCTGACGGAAGTATCCGCCTGAAAACACCATAAGTCGGGTGTGGAACCCAGCGGCAGCTTGAAATCCCGGCAAAGATCCGTGATATGGCGCCCGTCTTTGGCCCGCGATGAAATGCAATAAGGTTTTATGATGCCTCTATCCAACGGCGTAATCACATACTGCAAACCGAAAAATTCGATCTCCACGCCAAAAGATCGGTTGCTGAAGTTCTGGAGCATGGGGTACTTATTTTTGAGCTGCACAACCAGGTTGTCAGGGACAGTCATCATCAAGTTTTTCCTAATAGTTCAGCCACTAAGTACATGTATTCGTAAATACGATGACGTATTAAAAGTTGGTTTCAGGTTTCAGGTGTCGGGAATGGAAATCGCTATAGCCGAAACCTGACACCTGACACCTGAATCCTGAATATGTATCGTTTTAATATGCAATACGTCACCGAATTTACGAATTAGAGCACTAAGCCTCTAAGATTATAATACTAATCCCGTACAATAATTCTGGCATCCGCCACCAGGATCCCGTCCGGATAGGCGAAGAGCGGGTTAAGATCGATTTCATTAATCTCCGGATCGCTCTCCGCTATCCGGGCCACGGCCGTCAGGCAGTCTGCAAGGGCCTCTTCATCCACCGCCGGCCGGCCGCGATAACCGGAAATGAGCCCATAGCCCTTGATTTCCCGAATCATGGCCAGAGCATCTTCGCGCGTTAGAGGCAGAAGTCTGAGGCTCACATCCTGAAATATTTCTACCATAATGCCGCCCAGGCCAAAAAGGATAACCGGGCCGAATTGCGGATCGCGATTCATCCCCGCGATAACCTCCAGACCGGGTGATGCCATCTTGCTTACCAGCACACCATCTATCCGTGCTTGGGGGTTGCTGCTTTTAACGGCTGACAGCAGCTCATCAAAAGCTTTTTCAAGCGCTTCAGCAGAACCAAGATTCAGTTTTACTCCACCCACATCACTCTTGTGCAGGATATCAGGGGAGCTGATTTTAAGCGCCACCGGGAATCCCTGTTCTTTGGCAATCTGAACCGCACTGGATTGACTGTCTGCCAGGGCAAAGTCGGTGCAGGGGAGTCCTTGCTCGGCAATCCGGGCAAATGCCTGGTGAAGCGGCAGTTGCCGGCCGGCCGCGGGAACGGTCAGCGTTGGCCTTTGAGGAGCATCCAGGGTTTTGCGCTCGAGTACCCGGGCCAGAGCCTTGATTCCGCGTTCGGGTGTTGGAAACACCGGAATTCCTTTAAGGTGCATGAGTTCGCTTTCGTGACGTTCGACGTCGGCCCCTCCATAGAAGATAATCAGCTCATTAGCATCGGCGGTCACCACTTTGGAAGCATCTTCCACCGGATCTCCAAAGATTACACCCAGGGTATCATAGTATTTACGGGTTACTTCCATAACATCACCGAACATCCGGGCGGTGGCATCGCCGGTCAGATCAACGGGATTGGCCTTGATGGCATGCGCCGGAATGAGCGGCGTGATCGCCTCGACCGCCTCTTGCGGCAGGGGAGACACGTCTAACCCTTCCTGCTCGGCCTGATCCGTAGCCAGAATAGCGGCGCCTCCCGATGTTGTGATAAAAAGAATGCGGTTACCTTGCGGTGGTTTCAGATAAGCCAGAGCCTTGGCATAGTCATAAAATTCCTCGGCGGTGTAGGCCCTGCAAATGTCGTATTTTGCAAAGAGGGCTTCATAAATGGCATCGGCACCGGCCAAAGCTTTGGTATGGGACTCGGCGGCCACCTTTCCTTTGGGTGTACGGCCGGACTTGAGAATCACCAGCGGTTTTTGAAGCTGCTCCACCGCTTGAATGAACTGTTCGGGACGTTTGATCCCTTCGATATAAGCGGCAATCACCTCGGTGTTCGGGTCCTGGTTGAAATAGGCAATAAGGTCGGCCTCATCCACATCCGCCCGGTTGCCCATGCTGACAAAACTGGAGGTTCCCAGCTTTTCTTCGGAAAACCAGTCCATCATGGCAGCCCCTACCGTTCCGCTTTGAGAAATAAGCGCAACCTTACCGGCGTATGTTAGCAAAGGCCAGGAGGCGCACAAGGGATGATGGGGATTGTTGACCCCCTGACAGTTGGGTCCGATAAGGCGAACGTCGAATTTTTGCGCCGCCGCAATCACCTGCTGCTGGAGCTCTTCGCCTTCTTCACCCGCCTCGGCAAAACCGCCGGTGATGATAATGGCGCCTTTTACTCCCTTTTCGCCGCACTCCTGCACGGCCTGGGGCACGAATCGGGCCGGGATGATAATGACGGCCAGGTCCACAGGCCCTTCAATATCCTTGACGCTCTTGTGACAGGGAAGGTCCAGAATGACGTCGGCTTTGGGATTAATGGGATGAACGGAGCCTTTAAAGCCGCTGTCTATGATGTTTTTCAGAATTTCATGGCCCATTTTGTCAGGGCTGGTTGAGGCTCCGATAACGGCCACGCTTTGGGGCCTCAGAATCGCGTCCAGCTGCTTAACAGAATCTTTGTCCATCATGGCTCCACCTCCCGGCAGTATTTTCCAAACCATAAGGCGCTATTACTATTTATCGGAAAATATTAAAAAATCTTAAACTTAAGACGCTGCTTTTGCCGCTTTCTTGGCCACACTGCTGTTAAATCTTTCGGCATTGATGATAAAACGCTGGTGGGTAGCCTCGCCAATTTTGTCCACTTCGTCAAAACCCTCAACTTCAAAAGTAAGCTTAGCCTCATCCACTTCAGTCAACTTGGCGCTGTATCGAACTTTCATTCCCAAAGGCGTGGCCGCCAGGTGTTTAAACTGCATGCTGATGCCAACGGTCTGCTCACCCTCGCCCAGGTGAGGAAGAACCATATCAGCACATACTTCTTCGATATGCCCAACCATTGCTCGGGTGGCATAGACATTGGGAACATGGGGATAGACTTTTTGCGCCGACATCTCCTCGGTGGTTTCCCTTTCCATTTCGTTAGTCATATCAACCTTCAGTGCCTCAGTCATTGTTTACCTCCATTGGCTGATTTAGTGTTTTATTAGGCGTTCACAGGTTCAGAGTTCACCGTTCAGGGTTACCTTAAATTGTAAGCGTTCACAGGTTTAAATTTCTGAACCTTTGAACGTTGAACCTTTGAACCCAACTTTTTGATTAGAGTTAAAGCGTTTTGTCCAAAAATTGCATCGCATCATCAATAATTATTTGCGAGATCTGGAAATAGGTAATATTTCAACTTTATCGATTCAAGTCAATAGGGATTTTGCCAAGCTTAGGATGAGAGTGTAAGTTTGGAACCTACGCTGTTGAGTACAAAATTAGAGGCAAACTCTTTTTGAAATTTTTGAATAGCCTTCCAGCCGGTGCAATGCATCGGCATAATCACCGCAGGCGCCATCTTTTTTAGCTCTTTAATAGTCTCGTCATGGATTTTTTCAAAGAACGGGCCGGTGAGATGAAATCCCCCTAAAACGGCATGGATCTTCTCTTCTCCGGTCAATTTTTTTGCAAATTCAACTGTATTGACAATACCCGCATGGGCGCAGCCGGAAATGACCACCAGCCCCTTTCCTGTAAGATTGACGACAAGGGCCTGGTCCTCTGAGATGGGATCTTGTACAAATTCTCCGTTTTTCTTTAAAAGGGCATTGGGCATTCCTTTTTCAAATGCTGTGGTTCGTTGCACTTCGCCGGTTACCATAATCATATCTTCAGCAACAAGAGTTTGCGTTTTGCTTTCCACAATTTCAACATTTTGCCGTGCTAGATCATCTCTCACCAGGGTTTGAGGCCACAGGCGCATGGCCCCGTCCGGGGCGCGAGTATAACGGGGATGTACAAAGGCTCCCGGGTGAAGCACCAAAGGAATGCGTTCAGGAATCTTATCAAGGATCGCATACAGAGAGCCGGTGTGGTCCATATGACCGTGGCTTATGATTATAGCCTCGAGATCTTTAATATTAATTCCCAGTTGCTCCATATTGTGGAGCACGCCTACTTTAGTATAACCCGTGTCGAGCAGGATGGTGTGTTTAGCTTCGCCTTGATAAACGGTAATAAGCAGGGATAGGCCGTGCTCCGCCAAAAGAGTGTCCGCCAAAATTTGTCCCTCTTTAGCCAGAGGCGGGCGTGTCACGATATCCGTTGCCGGTAAAAGGAGATCAATATAGTTATCTATAAGGGTAAGAATTTCAACACGGTCCGCCGCCTTTAATGTAACCGGCAAATTGTTCTGCATGATTCTTCCTCCTTGCCTTGTTTTTTTGTAACACTTTGTGGCATAAAGCTGTATAGATTCAATCAGTTGCATATATCAGTTAGAGTGGTTCCATGAAAAAGTCAAGGATATCTTTAGTAGTTGTCAAAATAACGTTTCGTTGCCGGCGGCTTGCTAAAAATATGAACCCAAGTGACTAAATCGAAATATATTTATGACAACCGCTATAAGTACAAGTGCCAAAAAAAATCCCCCCACCCTTAGGGGGTGAGGGGATATGGTTGCATTGATACGTTCCGCGAAGGACTTAAACCATTATTCACGCAGATGGCGGCGCAGGAGTTTGCCGGTTGGTGTGCGCGGCAGCTCAGTCCGGTACTCAACAGCTCTGGGCAGCTTGTAGATGGCAATGTACTCCTTCAAGAACTCTTTGAGGTTTTCAAAGAACTCGTCGTTGCCTTCAACGCCTTCTTTCAGCACCAAAAAGGCCTTGGTGATCTGACCCTTGTCCGGATCAGGTATGCCGACGATACCGGCTTCGGCAACATCCGGGTGCTTTTCGAGGGCTTCTTCCACCTCGGCCGGACCGATACGGTAGCCGGAGCTTTTGATCATGTCGTCCTCGCGGGATACAAAGAAAATATTTCCGTCTTCTTTCATAAAGACCGCATCACCCATCTGGTTCCAGCCGTTGACCACGCCCTTTTTCTGGGATTTGATGAGGCGTTCATCCTCCACGTAAGGCTTCCAGTACAGGCTCCCCGAAGGCCCTTTAAGAACCATGCTGCCGACTTCATCCGGCTTGCAGTCATTCCAGTCGGCATCCACGACCTTGCATTCTACGCCGGGCAGAGCTTTGCCGATGGAGTTGGGCATGGGTTCGTCGTTCAGGGTATTGGAGGTGACCAGGTGCAGCATTTCAGTGCCCCCCAGGCCTTCCCAGATGGGCATACCGGTCAGCCCTCTCCAACCTTCCAGGGTCTCGGCACCCAGAGCGTCTCCACCGGAAGTGTAAAGACGAATCGAGCTGGTGTCATAGTCCTTGAACTTGGGGAACTTCATCAGGGCCCGGTAGCCTGTAGGCAGGCCGGTGAGAATTGTAATTTTATGCTTTCCGATTAGTTCCAGCATGTCAGGCGGCGTAAATCTGGGGATAAGGGATATGGCGGCGCCCCCTTCAAAAGGCATAAGCGTAAAGGTGCCGAAACCGGCCGCAAAAGAGATCGGGGCGGCCCCGCCCAGAACATCGCCGGGCCCCATTTTATAAACATGCTTGTTGACCATCTTGGCCGTGATGACGATGGGCCTCATAAAATGGACACAGCCCTTGGGCATGCCGGTGGTGCCGGAGGTATAAAGCATAAGGCCGATGTCGTCACCCTTGAGCATGGTGGCTTCCAGGTCGGCGGATCCGGCCGCGAGGATCTCTTCATAGACCATGTTACCGGCCGCTTTGACTTCGTCGGCCTCACCGCCGATGACGATGACCTTGGTGCCGAACTCGAAGTTAGGTTTTGCCGTCTCTACCGGGGGCATGAGCGGCGCATTGACGATAAAAAGTTTCATCTCGGCATTGTTGGCCACAAAGGCCACTTCCTCGCCGGACCACAGCGGAGACGTCGGTACCGGAATGGCGCCGATTTTCTCAACGGCAAAAATGGCGGTAACGGCCTGGATAGAGTTTACCAGTCGGATACCGACGCGATCCTGGGCTTCAACGCCGGTTTCTTTAAGCGCGTTGCCGAACTTGTTAACATTTTCCTGAAGCTGTGCGTAGGTGACGGTTTGGTCCATGAACTTGATGGCCGCATTGTCACCCCGGCCTTCGCGCACATGGCGGTCGACCAGAAAGTCTGCTAGATTTAACTCATCGGGAGTATCCGCAAACTCTTCCGGTACAGTGTATTCGGGCCACATATCTTTTGGTGGCAGCATGTTTTCCGGTATTTTACCCATAGTACAAACCTCCCTAAATTTTTTCTTGATTCTTATTAACGCGTGCCTCTTGCCCAACAAACGAATTCATACTCCCGTTGCAATTCAGAAACTATGAGGTTTTGAATCCCTGATGCTGAGTTTTACAACATTTCACCCCAACTAACTTCGGGCCGGTGCGGCCTCCAGTGCAGTGCGTTGAAAGCTCACCTCCTTTCCAATAAAATTAATTTTGGACCAATGCACATTTATTTAAATTTGAATTCCCCGATTCACAGAGAATATTCTCAGACAAGTTTCTGAACAAATGGATATAAGATATCACAAAGCAAATTGCAACAAGAAAAAACACCGGCGGTGAATGCTTTCAGATTATTTTGCGAGACCGTCAAAATTAAATTAGGCAACTGTAAAAATTCTTCTTGCATCTTGACATTTTTTGTGAGAAATAAGTCTTTACCACTGATCTTTGCAGGAGCACGGGTCAAAAAAAGTTGCTCTATACTACCATATGCTTTATAGAGTAGCTTGTTATTTTTATACCACTATATATTGTGTTCGGCCGTTCGCATATAGTGTGGTCTGCACGACACTTCCATATATTTCCATCAATATTTTAACCGCCATTTTTTCTGGCTAAGGGTCTCGCAAAGCCTTGACAGCCGTGCGTTAATTAACAATTCTTTTTGTTGATCAAATTATTTTTGCAAAGATAATTTGATCAATAAAATTCATCTTTTTTTCTCTTGACAAAGTTTTAAAAAAAAATATACTGAACACGATTCATTTTTTTAACAGCCAAAATTTAAGCACAATGTTTATACTCGCTAAATAAAATTCATTTTAAAAAAATGCTGTTAAAGGAAGTGACATTACAGAGATTTTTTTCCAGTAAAACAGACTCATCAACGGATAAAGCAGACGTTTTTATATAGGATAAAGCGAGGCCACCAGCATCATAATGCGCTGTATGAGAACCAAAGCGCATCCCTTTCGTTTTTCTTTATTGTCTGTTTTCTTTATTGCTGGATGCGCCGAATATCATTATGAAAGGAGGTGATAAGCTGCAGTCAGGAGGAATCATTGCCGTTCCTCTTAAGCTAAGAATTACTCAGAATCAATTCTTGAGTTAAATTCTAACTATTTTGGAGGTAAAATATGGCAGAAAGAAAAGACATTGAAATAAACAGCCGGGCCGACACCATCAAGCTCATGGATCTTGATGTCCGGCCCTACCCGGTCACACCGCCTCCTCCTTACGAGGTCGCCGAAGCTGTATATAATAAGCGGAAGGCGAAGGAGTTTTGTGACTGGTCTGAAAAAAGCTTCAATTTCTACGATCGATACGGGAAAGCTGAAGCCCTGGCAGGACTCCGTGTGCTGGATATCGGCCTCTGGAGGCTGGGCCACAAGTTTGCCGCCTCTTCATTCGCCGAAGCCGGGGCCGAGTGCGTTACGGTTGAACCGCCCGGAGGTGATCCCTTGCGGAAGCTGACGCCCTTTGGCCGCGAAGAGTACCTGCTGGAGAATACCGAGAGCGGCGAAAAGTGCGGCATGGAGTTTGTCGCCGAGACGGTGAACACCCAATGCATCACCCTGGATATCGATACCGAGGACGGCCAGGAACTTTTCAAGAAACTGGCGGCCAACGTCGATGTTTTGATCGACGGGATGCCCCCCGGCCACATGGATGATCGGGGTATCGGGTATCGCCAGCTCAAGGGAGCCAACCCCAAGATGGTCTACATCTGGATCGGCATGCTGGGCCAGTGGGGTCCCTGGAAGGACAAGCAGTCCAAGTTCGGCCAGTGGCAGATCGAGCCCTTTTCCAGTTGTGCCAATTCTTGGGTGCACAACACTGGTTTGGCCCAGGACCTGCTCCCCAGGGGCAGGGGCGGCGACCCAACCCGCTCGGGTATCTGGATTTGTGACTATGTTGCCGGTACGCAGGCATTCCTTAACGGCCTGTCGGCCCTTTACTGGAGAGACGAGTTAGGGGGCACGGGGCAGATGATCGAGGTTACCGGCGCCGAAGCAATGATGGACATCATCGACTTTGATATTACCTGGTACGGTTTCAATGCCAGTATCAAAGGCCGATCCGGCGGCTGGGACCCCAACCTGAACCAGTATGCCTGGAACCCCTGCAAGGACGGCTACATGATGATCGGCGGGCAAACCGATAAGCTGTGGTACAACATCGGCTTTTGCCTTGAGAACGATGACGACCAGTTCGGCCGGCTGATCCACGAAGACCCCTTCCTCAAGGAGATGGGGGCCAGGAATGCGCTGCACGCCCTGACCAAGACCTACACCCTGACCACCCGGTGGTTGAGGGATACCAACCGGGTCGAGGCCGAAGAAAAACTGATGGGCTACCAGCTTGCGGCCGGACCGCTGCTGTACATCGACGAGGTCGCTGAGTTCCCCCACTTCAAGTATCGCCCCTGGCAATACGTGCATGAGACCGACTACGGGCCGCTGCTGATTGCTTCGAGCCCGCTGTCCTATCAGCTCTATACGCCGTTCAGGTGCAAGTGGATGGGCCGAGATATAGGGTTCGACAACTACGAAATCTACCAGAAATGGCTTGGAATGGGACCCACCACGGTTAATGAATTTAAACAGAAGGGGGTGATATAATGGCAAAAGACCCAAGAGTAACACGAATGGAAGACCTGCCAGGCCCCAAAAGCAAAGGTGAACTCGAAGAGATGAAGATGCCCTACGAGGAGTACTGCAAGGGTATCTTTGACGTGGGCAATGAACACACCAAGCCCAGACCGCTTGAGGGCATTCGGTGGCTGAGCTGCACCATGTATATCTTCACGCCCCACTCCGCGGTAAACCTGGCAGAACTGGGCGCCGAGGTCATCAAGATCGAGATGCCGAGGATGGGTGATGCCATGCGTCATACATCCCCGTTTAACGAGTGCTACCTGTATCCGCTGCACGACACGCGTCCCATGACCGGAACCGGCCTGGGATTCACCAACGCCAACTCCAACAAGTATTTTCTGACCATGGATTACCACCTCCCCGAGATGGTGGATGTCTTTTACGGGCTGGTGAAAAAATCCGACGGGCTGACCGAGCTGTACCGGCCGGGAACATTGGACAAGTGGAAGATGAGTTACCGGTACCTTTCCGAAATCAACCCCCGGTTTATCTATGTCTGGGGCGGCGGTTTCGGGTACGGTCCCAAGATGTTCGGCGGTTCCTACGACATTCTGGGCCAGGCCCACGCCGGGCTCGCCTCCATAACCGGTATGCACGAGTACATGGGCGGCCATGCCACCAAGTGCACCAACTGGGTCATTGACTGGCAATCCGGCAACATCATCAGCAGCGGAATCCTGGCGGCCATCCACTGGCGCCGCAAGACCGGGCTGGGCACTATGCTGGAAGTCTCCCAGGTACAGGTCCCCACCCGTATGCTCGGACACACCTTGCCCATGTACGGCAAGTTCGGTATCGTGCGTCAACGCTGGGGCAACTGGGACACCCAACTAGCGGTGCACGGCATTATCCTGTGCGGCAAATCCGACTTTCCGGATGTTGACAACCCGCAGGATAAATTCTGTGCGCGCTATGCCATGGTCAGCGCCTTCCAGGATGAAGACTTCAAGGAGCTGTGCGCCATCACCGGCACCAATGATCTGTATGACAAGTATAAATCTCATAATGAACGCTGTGAAGGCGAAGCCCAGGTGGAGATTTACACCGCTCTTGAAAAATGGGCCGACGACAAAACCAGGTCCGAAGTTTGCAAGATCCTGAACGATGCCGGCCTTCTGGCCGAACCGGTTCGCAACGACCGCGAGGTTTACGAAAGCCCGCACTACCGCGAGAGAGGCACGGTCCGCTGGCTGGACGATCCTCTGTTCGGAGATATGCTGCTGCAGAGTGGCTATAGCTGCGGACTTATGGAAAAAACCCCGCGCAGGGTCAACTGGCATTGGCGCCCGGTGGGTGCGGATAACAAGAAAATCTACCATGACATGCTCGGCATACCGCTCACTCAGATCCAAGAGTGGTATGACAAGGCCTGGATATAAAAAAGGAGGTGGTATAGTGTGTGATATAATTTGGTGTAAAGAAGAAGTGAAAGGCAAAACGTGTGACACCATCAACTACCTCGACCCATACTGTTTCTGGGACTGGGAAGGCACGATCAACTGTGCCGAGTGCGGTACGGTGTACTACATCCACATGATCAAAGGATTTATGTACAAGGGGCCTGAAATAAGAGCCGGTGAAACCCCGGACACCAGCCCGCTGTATGCCGACAGGCCCTACGAGGGCTATGCCAACTACAGAGACGGTATCGAGGGCCGCACCCGGGCTTACGAGTGCAAGCCGAGGTCCTGGTTGACGGGTGTGGCCGATATGGTCAAGTTCAGCATCCGCGGCCGCCCGGTGCGCGGATGGCGTCCGCAGCCGCCGTCGGCCGGTTTGGCAGGCAGCTTCAATTTCTACTGGGATATTCAGCGGGATGCGCCCGAGATTTGGGAAGAGTATCAGCAGAAACTGGCGGCAGGCGAAGTGAGGGATTTCTAATCATGAAAGGAGTGTCCTATGGCAGAATTAACACCTGAAGAATTTCTGGATACCATATTGATTCCGGAATATTCGAGTGACCATATATGCTGGGGCTGTATAGGCTTGAAGCCGGTTCTCAAGGACTCCAAGTTTCCGCCCGCAGACATTGTCGGCTGGTGCACAAAGATCCACTGGCCCCATTACTGGTGCTTAGCAGAATTCAACGTGGTCAAGAAATGCTATGCCTTTGAAGACAAGAAGAAGAAATAGCATGGAAGAAAACGTAACCAAGGAACTCGACACCCTCAAGGGGATGCTTAACAACTGGAAAAGAGGCTATTTAAGTTGGGCATCCCCTGACGGGGATAATGAGTATGTGCTTCAGGAATTTCGTGAAGAAATGGATGAGAAGCTTTATCCCTACGTCACAAGATTGCTTGAGGAGAAACATCTCAGCCAATTTGAGGCCAAAGAGTTCATGAATTATTGCTACAGCCAGGTTGAAGATCTTCGCGATCAGTTGAGTAAAGTGGAGATCAACGAAAGTAAAAAGGAGGTTTAATATGCCTGAAAAATGTCGTGTGGTGGTCTGCGGCTTTGACCCCATGCTCGTAAAAGCATATGCCGCTGCCAATATGAGAGCCTGTTGGTGGCACATATCCGACGAGCTGTTCGAGGAATTTGACATTCAGCCGGGAGCTAAGGTTTCCGGGCAGCTGCTCAAAATCTACTCCGGCAAAGATGGTCAAGAGTGTGCGGCTCCCAATGAAGCCTTTGAGTGGGAAACCGCCAAAGAGACCGGTCTTGTGGTCTTGATTCCGTCCGATGTCATCATAAAATACGAGCTCACGGAATTTCATTTCCTTGAAATGCTCATTGAGAAGATCGACGGGAAAAAAGTCTACCCCGGCGAAGAAAAGATCAGCAAGAAGATGTGGCCGGAAAAGATGATGAAACTGGACTATGTCTTGGACTACGTGGCCGGATAACAAGATGAAACCGGACTATTGTCCGGATTGCATCGAGTGGCCATAGCCATCATAACCAACAACCACTCCCCTGCTCGCAGGGGAGTGGCATAATTGCAACAAGAATCCCCCTTTTCGGATTATTCGGAGAGGGGGATTTTTTTGCCAATAAAATCGTATTACCTGAATTTGATATGAATCTGCTGTGGCTGCAATAAAACTTGGCGCCTCGTAACTCACTATCGCTCTTTACGTGCAAAATTCAGGTAATACGATTTTATAAAACGCGGCTGCGCCGCTTTAAGTGCATCCGGCATCACCGTAGGCAAACCCATATTTAACGATTTTGTTATTAATTATTTTGCCAAATAAAATAGGCTTGTCATTTTGGCCTTTATGTACTATTAGAGCAGGGTTCAGGTGCCAGGGGTCGGGGATCAGGAATCGGACATAATCGCTGACTTAACAATTAATTGTTAAATATTAAAAATTTCTACAAAGGAAATAAGATGACCGCAGAATTCAAAAATGAGGGAAAAAACAACCCGGACGAAAAACCAACGCCTATAATGTGGGATGAAAAGCCGCCGGAGGAAGAACCGGACCACCCCGGTTGGCTGTCTATAGGTGAGATTCTCAAGGTATCGGACCCTGTCTTTGAAAAGAGCATGTTTCTGATCGGATATCACCATTCCAGCAACGTCTATGTGCTGGCCGGTGAGTACCTGACCATTGTGGATCCGGGAAATGATTACACCATTTTTACCGAGCTGGAAAAAATGGGGTACAATCCTCTGGACATCAAGAAGGTGGTTCTCACCCACGGGCATCGTGACCACTGCATGTGCGTGTTCGAACTATTGAGATACCCTCCTGTCTGGGAAAAAAAAGAGATCGAGATTATCGTCCATGCCGGTGGTCCCGTGGAATTTAAAAAAATGCTCAAAGAGACCGGATTCACCCTGACTGAAATTGAAGGGGGGGAAATCTTGGAGCTGAGCGGTTTTGAATGGGAAGCGATCCACACGCCCGGCCATACCATTGACAGCATCTGCCTGTATAACCAAGCGACCAAAACGGCCATCACCGGCGACACCGTGCTGCCCAACGCCATAGCAGACGCCGACAAAACCGGCGGTGGACGGCTGGACCATTACCTTTACGGGCTCAAAAAGCTTATGAAAAAAGAGATTGAAAATATACTCCCCGGGCATGACGTGCCCGTGGCGCGCACCGGCAATCAATCCGTCGAGCAAACTTACGAGGGCGTGATGATGAAAATCATCGACGTAGATGCTGAATCCCAAACCAGCTGGATGGAGGGAGCCTCGCAACTGGCTGAAGGAGGTCTTTTGGAGGAGGTTGTTTTTTGCTGCGACAAAGAGCTGGCCCTCAGGCCGGGAAAAGTATCGGCCATGCAGTTGAAGGCCTTTGCGCTGAACGATATGGGTCGCTGTGAAGAGGCTATCGAGATTTTAGATCAAATTCTGGCACAGCAAAAGGATAATGTTCACGCCCTGGCGGCCAAGGGCCATGCCTTGCTGGGCCTGCAAAAATACGAAGAAAGCCTGCCGTACTTTGA
>NZ_JAZFTO010000208.1:0-8931 GCF_036446775.1 Candidatus Desulfatibia sp. | reverse complement strand
GGCTATAGCTGTGTATGCACTGCTTGCTGCGGTACCAAAGACCCGGCTCTTGGGGTTCGGGTTGGCAATTCATATCATTGTGGACGGCTTAGATTGCCTCTGGATGAACATTATTTAATTTGGGGGGCCTAAAAAAGGGGTCGCTTAACAGTGCCGACTAAATCATTCGGTTATTGGCTGGATTTGAGAACTCCGTAAAACGGGAATTAACCCCATTGCATAAATTCGGTCTGAGAAAATTTGGAATTACGTAGAAGCACATGATAATGTGCATTTATCTTGGTAACAAATATGTCACGAAAAGTAATGATTACGTTTGGAATGATTATCGGCTCCTTTGCAGGAGGGTATTTGCCCGGTTTACTGGGAGCTGGTGGGATTTCACTGGCCTCGCTGCTTGGAAGCGGTGCTGGTGGAATACTTGGCATATGGATAGCATTTCAGCTTACCCGATAGATTTTTGGGGACCTTGGGAATTTATGGCTGCATTATTGTTAAGCTTCTTTCCTCTTTTTTAAGTTGGCCAGCATTTCCTGCATTAGCTCTACCATATGCCCGGCTCCGGTAGCTGCAAAAAGCTGCAGGCTCTTTTTGTACATTTCTTCGGCTTGATTAAAATCAAGACGGAGGCGGTAAATATCTCCTAAAAAACCATAAATTTTCGCTATGGCCGCTTTGTTATCCAGCTTTTCTTCCATTTCCAGGTGCTTTTTAAACATGGCCTCGGCTTGATCCAAATCACGACGGGTATAGTAAACTTCGGCCAGTTTGCCGCAAACCGTTGCCATACCCTGTTTGCGGCCCAGCTCCTGATTGATTTTAAGGCTTTTTTTGAACATGTTTTCGGCTTGTTCCAGATCATCGCGCATTTGGTAAACAGTACCCAGATACCCGTAATCTGATGCCATACCCTCTTTGTTATCCAGCTTTTCTTCCATTTCCAGGCTCTTTTTAAACATGTCTTCGGCTTTATCCAGATAACCAAGAGTTATGTAAAGAGTTCCGAGTTTTCCGTAAGCATCCGCCATACCCTCCTTGCGACCCAGCTTTTCTTCCTTTTCCAGATTCCTTTTGTACTCGGCCTCCGCTAATTCCAGCTCCATGCGGGATTTTGGTGGCATTTTGGTATCCTCCCTTTTTAGAATAAAATCAGAAAAATAGGTACACCAATAATTGTGCGCAGTCAATAATGGATTTGGTGTGACTGTGGCGGGATTAAATACTATACTGTTACTTGACCCCGGACGACAGCGCCTTGCCTGGAAGAGATTGAGCAGCTTTGCAATATCCCTTTTGTTTGGCCCAATTCAACCCTGAACAAACCCCTAATTCACAAGCTTTCTGCAAATCATTGCACGCGCTGGAGTAATTGCCTTGTTTGATCCAGGCGGCCCCTCGGTTTTGATAGGCCCTGGCGTATCTTGGGTTTAAAGCGCCTGCTTTTTTATAACCCGATACAGGCCGACTATACCCTTTCATCGTCGATTTCGGGATTAGCTGCTTGCGAGGATATGTGGATTTTGGGACTGGCTGCCGGCGATAAGATGTCGACTTTGGGACTGTCTGCCGGCGAGGAGATGCGGTAAGAAACAAATTGCCGAACTTTTTTGCGTTTCTTTTAATAAGTGCCATTGCTGCCGGAGCCGGGTCGCCGTTTCTTTGCTTAAAAATAAAATCGGTTGAAGGGGTCGGCAGCCCGATTGCCGTTGCTCCAGCGTGCCAAAGGGTTTGTGTTTTTTTATCATTTACCCTAATTACACGTATTTCCTCTTCAACATGCGAGCTTTCATAATTGCCGCCTTCAAAATAATAAAAAATGTCTCCGGTTATAATCAAATCGTACTTTTGGGCGTCAGCTATCTCTATCAGGTTGCTAATTTGGGTGTCGGCCACATCAATCTCGAGGGTTACATCTGAGAACACCTTGTTTTTTAACAGCTCTCTGTACAAGTATTGCGCAGATGCTTTTCCCAGACCCGGAGCATTGGGTGGATCCGTGAATTTAAAAAGACCCACTTTTAATGCTTTGTGATAGTTTTGTTGAGGTGTGACATAAATCTCCTCAGGAAGACTCAAAAATTGAGAAGGCACTTTTTGCTGGAAAATACATCCGATTAGAAAAGAAACCAGCAAAAATGCATAAACGCTGATTCTAATTGATGTGCTCATAACCTTATGTTATCACTTTAAATTATTTCTATCTTTTATGCTCGAATCTACTTGTTATTACCATTCAAATATCGTGCCAGTATTTGTGAAAACAAAAAGTTAGTTAATGCCAATTCAGCCAGACAGCACTTAAGCCATAGAATTTAATGCACTATTTATCTGTTTGCGTCGCCATAAACTTTCAAGGCCCATATTTACAAAAACAAATAAACGGGATGGAAAGCGGCAGTTTGATCTTGCAGGTTGGCAATTTTTGCCTAGCCCACAAACGAGAATCGGGATCGCCTTGATTAGTCGTTTAAGGCGCTCTTGATCTGGGCGTAAAGCTGATTGTTGTCAAATCCCATCAGGGCCGGTGCCTCGGAAAGACAGGCTGCCGAGCAGGCGCCGCAGCCTTTGCAAAGGGCCGGATTCACTTCAGCCACAAACTTTTCAGCGTCGAAGTCAATGGCATTAAAGGGACAGACATTAACACATCCCAGACATCCGGAACAAAGCTCCGGAGCGATATGGGAGATAATGCCGCCCAGCTTGATTTCTTTTTTGGCCAGAACCGTGACGGCTCTGGCAGCAGCAGCCTGAGCCTGGGTAATCGATTCATCGATGGTTTTGGGTGCATGGGCCAGCCCGCAGACAAAGACGCCGTCCGTGGCAAAATCGACCGGTCGGAGTTTGACATGGGCTTCCGCGAAAAAGCCGTCTTGATTCAGGGGGACCTTATAAAGCCGGGACAAGGGGCTCTTGGTATCGGGGACAACGGCGGAAGCCAGAATCAAAAGATCCGGTCGTATTTCCATCAGGCGACCTAACACTTTGTCGGAGAACATCACCTTAAGACCATCCTGCTCCGCGGTGACGGAGAAATCTTTATCAACGTCATACCGGATAAAAACAATCCCGGCCGAACGTGCCTGGCGGTATAGGTCCTCCCGCAGCCCGTAGGTGCGCATATCCCGGTACAGAACATAAACATGCCTGCCAGGATTTTTCTCTTTGAGCTTCAGGGCGCTCTTGACGGATTGCGTGCAGCAGACCTTGGAGCAGTAGGGACGCTCCGGGATGCGTGAGCCCACACATTGGATAAAAACAGCCGATTTAAAATTTTCCAAAGCAGGATCATTTTCGATAAACCGTTTTTGCAGTTCCAGCCCGGTAACCACGCGCGGGTCCTGTCCATATAAATACTGGTCCGGTTTCAGCTCCGAAGCCCCCGAAGCAATAATGGTTACGCCATGCTCCAGAACGCTGCTGCTGCCGTTGCTCTGTATCGTTGTTTTAAAATTGCCGACAAACCCTTCCACCTGTTTAATCTCGGCATTCAAAAAGGTATCTATGTTACTGTCCGACTGGACGGCATTGGTTAATTCGTCAAGATACTGTTGAACATCCTCGCCCCGCCAGGTTTCATGGAGAAACCGCGCCTGTCCGCCTAAAGCGTCTGTTTTTTCAATCAGAAAAATCTTGTATCCCTGCTGGGCCATATTTTGGGCCGCCGCCATGCCGGCAACACCGCCGCCGATTACCAGGACCGACTGGTTGACTGCCATGGTCGATTCTGTCAGGGGCTGTAGCAGCACTGCTTTTGACACCGCCATTCTGACCATATCTTTGGACTTTCGCGTGGCTTCTTCAGGATCGTTTTTATGGACCCAGGAGCACTGGTTGCGGATATTGCTCATTTCGAACAGGTACTTATTTACACCGGCGTTAATCAAGGTCTCCTGAAACAGCGGTCCGTGAGTTTTGGGGGTGCAGGCGGCCACAACCACCCGGTTGAGCTTATGCTCTTTGACGACCTCGGTGATTTTTTCCTGGGTGTCCGGGGAACAGCTGAACATGTTTTCCTCAACATAAGCGACGCCTGGCAGACTTTTTGCGTACTCCGCCACGGCCGGGACATCAACGACGCCCGCTATATTGGTACCGCAGCAACAGACAAAGACACCGACCCGGGGAGGCTCTCCACGGGCATCAATTTCGGCGGGGACATCTTTGGTCTTGGTGAGGCTCCAGCGGGATTCAGCCAATTTGCTACCCACCACACCCACAGCAGCACTGGCGTCGACCACCGCAGCCGGGATGTCCTTGGGTGCCTCAAAAGCGCCGCAAACATAAATACCCGGCACATTGCTTTCGACCGGAGCAAAACTGCTGGTTTGGGCAAAGTTATAGTGGTCCAAGTCTACGCCCAGTCTTTTGGCCAACTCTACTCCTCGCGGGCTTACCATCAGACCTATTGACAGCACCACGATATCAAAGCCCTCTTCAATCCTTTGGCCGGCTTCGTCCACATAGCGGATCAGAAGCTTGCCGGTGTCATCATCGGGGACAACGTTGGTGACCTTGGATTTGACGAATCGGACGCCTACTTCATCCTTGGCGCGGTTATAATACCTCTCAAAGTCTTTGCCGTAAGTGCGTATATCAATATAAAAAATGGCGGCATCCAGTTCCCCTTTCTGGTGCTCTTTGGCTATAATTGCTTCTTTGATGGCACTGGTACAGCAGACCGCTGAACAATACGGCTGTGATCCCGGGCGTATATCTCTGGAGCCCACACATTGAATCCAGGCGACCTTCTCGGGCTCTTTATGATCTGAAGGTCTTACCAAATGACCGCTGAAAGGCCCGGTTGAAGCAAGTATGCGCTCAAATTCCAAGCTGGTTACAATATTGGGTGATTTTTTGTAGCCGTAGGTATCGTAAACGGCCGGATCGTACATCATGCAGCCGGGTGCTATCAGCACCGCACCGGCATTGATGGTGAATTCTTTGGCCTGGTCCTCAAAATTAACGGCGTCGGCGGGACAGAATTTCTCACAAGCCTTGCATTTCCCCTTTTTAAAATAGATACAATTTTCTTCATCAATGGCAAACTTTAAAGGGACCGCCTGAGAGTATTGCACATAAGCCGCCTTGCGCTTGATCAGGCCGGCATCGTATTCACTTATTACTTTTTTCGGACATTTCTCTGCACAAATACCACAGGCAATACATTTATCCATGTCTATATACCGGGGATGCTGCAACATCTTGATTGCGAAGTTGCCTTCCTCCCCGGAAATGCTCAACACCTCTGATAAAGTCAAAAGTTCAATGTTAAGATGCCGGCCGACCTCGACCAGTTTGGGCGCGATAATTCACATGGCACAGTCATTGGTAGGGAAGGTCTTGTCCAGTTGGGACATGACGCCGCCTATGGCAGAGGACCTTTCGACAAGGTAGACATAAAAGCCGGAATCGGCCAGATCCAGGGCGGCCTGCATTCCGGCGATTCCACCACCAACTACCATCACGGCACCTGTTTTTTTATTGGGCATTTTCTAATCCTTAGTACACGTATTCTTAAATACGGTATCGTATTATAATTGGATAATTTATAATCACCGCTGAGACGCAAAGGTCGCAGAGTATTTGTTTCTTTTTTGTTTTCCGCTGAGAGGGCGGAAAGCAAAAACATGCATCCCTGTGGGATAAAGAAATAACCACTTGTATTTCAATACAATATTACTTTTATAAAGCTTGAGCTATTTTTTTTTGCCGTCCCCTCAATGGCAAAAAAAATAATGTTCATTGTCTTTGCGTCCTCTGCGACTCTGCGGTGAACTATTACTATCATTCCTTATTTTCTCCCGGTTTTCTGCCTGGAAGAAAGCTGGGCC
Organism: Candidatus Desulfatibia sp.; assembly: GCF_036446775.1. NCBI lineage: Bacteria > Pseudomonadati > Thermodesulfobacteriota > Desulfobacteria > Desulfobacterales > Candidatus Desulfatibia > Candidatus Desulfatibia sp. The sequence goes on along the minus strand of NZ_JAZFTO010000208.1, from coordinate 3,100 downwards.
GGCACTTTTTCGTATTACAGACAGAAAACTACCATCCCCAAGTCAAATAGTCGTGGATGGAATCGGCTGCCGTCCTTCCGGCTCCCATTGCCAAAATCACGGTAGCAGCACCGGTTACAATGTCCCCGCCGGCCCAGACGCCTTTTAAGCTGGTTTTTCCGGTATTAGGTTCCGCCATGATATATCCCCATCTATTTAGCCGCAGCCCTTGCGTAGATTTCGTCAACAGGGGATTGGCGCCGGAACCCACGGCAATAATGACAAGATCGCATTCCAGCTCGAACTCAGAACCCTCAATTGGGATCGGTCGGCGTCGCCCGGAGTCATCCGGCTCACCCAGCTCCATCTTGAGACCTTGCATGCCGATGACGCGTCCCTTTTGGTTTCCATAAAATTTTGTCGGGGCGGTGAGAAAATGAAATTCGACCCCTTCTTCTTCGGCATGATGGACTTCTGCGGCCCTGGCCGGCACTTCAGCACTGGAGCGGCGATAGACAATTCTGGAACTTTTAGCACCCAGCCGCAAAGCGGTTCGAGCTGAATCCATGGCCACATTACCGGCACCGATAGTGATCACATTTTTTCCTCTGATAACGGGCGTATCATACTTGGGAAAAAGATAGGCTTTCATGAGGTTGGTCCGGGTCAAATATTCATTGGCAGAAAATATGCCGATAAGGTTTTCATTCGGCACCCCCAAAAAATTGGGCAAGCCGGCACCGACACCCAGGAAAATGGCTTCATAGCCCTCTTCAAACAGTTCCTCCAGTGTTATGATACGACCCACAACGGCGTTGCATTGAACCTTTACCCCCAATTTTCCCAGGAAGTCAACTTCAGCAAAGACGATATCATTTGACAGCCTGAACTCAGGAATCCCGTATACCAACACACCACCCGGCAGGTGAAAGGCTTCAAAGATCGTCACATCATGCCCTTTTAATATTAGATCGCCGGCAACCGTTAGGCCTGATGGACCGGCACCCACCACCGCCACCTTCTTCCCGGTAGGCTTTTCCTTGGGCGGAAGCTCACCGGTACCGTGGGCGCGCTCATAATCGGCGGCAAACCGTTCCAGGTTGCCGATGGCTACAGGTTCACCCTTTTTGCCGATAATACAAACCTCTTCGCATTGTGTCTCCTGGGGGCATACTCTGCCGCAAACCGCGGGCAGGCTGTTCTTGGCCCACAGATTTCTGATGGACCCTTGAAAATCACCGTCTTTGATAAGCTGGATGAATCCGGGAATATCGACTTCCACCGGACATCCGGCAATACAGGCCGGTTTTTTGCACTGCAAGCATCTTTCAGCCTCTTTCATGGCCGCTTCCGGTGAGAGTCCAAAAGGTACCTCGTCAAAGTTTTTTCTCCTGATATCCGGTGCCTGCTCCGGCATGGGTTGTCTGGGAATCTTCTCTTTCTTTGCTTTTTTAACTACTTTTGCCATAGTGCCTCCGTAAGCAAATCCATGGTGCAATTTAATAAATTGCGGCGTGGTCGTTGAAAAAGTATATTTATTAACTTTAAATTTCAGGCGAAATAATCAAATGTCCCGAATCTATGTGGTTATGGTGAGATGCCGGTTAAAGTGCAATATTCCTCATAGCTTTGTTTTTCATCCTCCTGGTAGGCCTGAAGACGAAGCATCAGTTCATCATAGTCAACTTCGTGCCCGTCAAATTCAGGTCCGTCAATACAGGCAAATTTTGTCTCATTGCCAACCGTAACACGACAGCCACCGCACATTCCGGTCCCATCAATCATTATTGGGTTCAGACTGACCATTGTATTAACTTGGTATTCCTTTGTCACTTGGGATAAAAATTTCATCATAGGCACCGGCCCGATACCAACAACCAGTTTTACATCATTTTCCTCCAGCACCTGTCTTAACACATCTGTTACAAAACCATGATGTCCGTATGAACCATCGTCGGTACATATATGCAGTTTATGGGAAGCCGTCCGCATCAACTCTTCCATAATCAGCAGATCCTTACTCCTGGCACCGACAATACAGATTACTTCGTTTCCGATCTCCTTGAGCGCCCGGGTAATAGGGTGCAAAACAGCGATACCGGTTCCGCCGCCGACACAAACTACTTTGCCGAGTTTTTCAATGTGAGTCGGCTTGCCCAAAGGGCCGATAACATCCTGATACCCCTCACCGACCTTTAAATCCCTGAAAAGGGCGGTGGATTTGCCGACAACCATATATATGACTGTTATTGTTCCTTTCTCAGGGTCCATTTCTGCTACGGTGAGCGGAATACGCTCACCGGTTTCATTGGCTTTCAAGATAATGAATTGGCCGGGCTTAGTCTTGCGCGCGATTAAAGACGCTTCGATTTCATTCAGTATTACCGTACCCTGAGCCATTTCTTCACGTCTTACGATTTTAAACATAACAAACCTCCTGGTTCCTCTTCGGCTGAGTCAAGAAAAGACTTGATTGTACAGATATCAAGCTGGTTCAGATTGAGGCCTAAGATTTTTTCGTCAATGCCCATACACAGCCCTAGTAATTGGGGATAGAGAACGGAAGCCAGCGGGTCATGCCCGTTTTGGGAAACCATCAGTTTCTGCACGGTATCAAACTGTAAATGACAGTACGGGCAGGCAGAACAAATATAATCAGCATCGGACGCTTTGCCGCTGGTCAGCTTGCGCGCGGTCAAATTCATGGAAAGATCGTCATTGATACCCAGCACGGGAGCCCCGCAGCACTCCAGCTTGGCGTTCCAGTCCACACTTTGGGCGCCTGTAACCTCCACCAGTTGGTCGAAGATGGTGGGAGCTACCGGGTCGTCGAACTGGGTGATCTTGCTGGGCCGCAGGGCATGGCACCCGTAATGGGTTGCAATCTTGAAGCCGTTATATTGCCTGGTTATTTTGCTTTTAATAGTCTCCAGGCCCACATCATGATACAGCACGGAAAGAAGGTGCTTAATCTGAGGCTGGCCGGTATATTTCAGCCCTCTTTGCGCCAGTAAGCGGTTGATTTCGGTTTGCAGATCACCTTCCTGCTTGAGGATGTGTTCGGCTTCCTTAAGGCTGCCGAAACAACACTTGCACAGAGACAATATATCCAGCCCCGCAT
>NZ_JAZFTO010000207.1:0-4192 GCF_036446775.1 Candidatus Desulfatibia sp. | reverse complement strand
CCAGAACTGGAACAGACTGTATCTGATCTAGGCTATGTTATTCCCACTCCGATTCAATCGGAAATTATCCCGTTAATGCTGGAAGGTCACGATGTAATCGGACAGGCCCAGACAGGTACCGGTAAAACGGCCGCCTTCATGTTGCCCATTATTCAAACCATGGAGAAGGGGCAGCGTAGTATACAGGCGCTTGTTCTGGCTCCCACGCGGGAACTGGCTATGCAGGTGGCGAAAGCTGCAAGCGAATACGGTAAAGACCTGAACGTGCGTGTTCTGCCGGTATACGGTGGTCAACCCTATAACTTGCAGATTAGTCATCTCAGACAGGGCGTTGATATCGTAGTAGGCACACCTGGACGCTTGCTGGATCTTATACAGAAGAAAGAATTAAATCTCGGTAATGTGAGCACCATCGTCATCGATGAGGCGGATGAAATGCTCAGCATGGGATTCATTGAGGATATCGAGGAGATTCTCAGCGGGGTTCCATCGGAACACCAGACGGCGCTCTTTTCAGCCACTCTTCCGCCGGAAATAAGAAGCATTTCCAAAAAGTACATGCGGTCTCCGAAATCTGTCACCATCAAAAGCAAACATCTCACTGTTGACGCAATCGAACATCGTTACTGCCTTGTTAACAGAGGTGAAAAGCTGGCTGTTCTTACACGGCTTTTCGAGATGGAGGATATCACCAGCGCGCTTATATTTACCAGGACCAGAGCGGGTACGACTGATCTGGTTAACGCGCTTGTGACACGCGGATTTCCCGCCGAGGCCCTGAACGGAGACCTGAGCCAGCAGGCCCGGGAACAGGTTTTAAACCGCTTCCGTAAAAATAAAATCACCGTCCTTGTGGCAACGGATATAGCTGCCCGCGGACTGGATATCGATAATATTTCACACGTGTTCAACTATGACCTGCCCGAAGACCCGGAATTATACGTACACCGTGTCGGGCGCACCGGCAGGGCCGGTAAAACGGGAATTGCCATATCATTGCTGGCGCCGCAGGAAAAGTGGCGGTTGAACCGGATAGAAGGTTATACCAAACAGCCTGTTACTCGGATACAGATTCCGACCGTTGAGGAAATTGAGGCGCACAGAGAAGCGCAGATGCTGGAACAGATGACGGTCTGGCTAAAGCGCGGTCGTTGTCAGAAGGAATTACAGATAGTTAACAAGCTGGTGTTAATGGGGGAAGACCTTCTTCAGATTGCCGCAACAGCCATGAAAATTGCCCGGAAAGAGGAGAAACAGCGCCCTATTGTGCAGATTAGCGAAGTGCGGGAAGGGAAGCCCCAATCAGCCAGGCGCGGATTTAAAAATGGCAAAAAGGGGAACGGACGAAAAGACGATAGGGTCTCCAGTGAAGAGGGCATGGTGCGGCTGACTATTAACGCTGGGAAAGCTCATGATATTCAGCCCGCCGATATTGTTAGCACGATAGCTTACCGCGCGGATTTCCCCGGTAAAACCATCGGCGCTATAAATATTCATGACAGGCATACACTCATCGATGTGCCGGAGCAATATGTGGGGCAAGCATTAGCTCTTGCCGGAAAATGCCGGATTCGCAAAAACGCGGTTACTCTGGAACTGGCGTAAAAAGGCGGCTATCAAAAACCGGTTAATGGAGAAACTTCGGTTAAGAACCCGGCTCGTTTTTAAGGTCTTCGAGTTCTTCCCATCGGGCATAGGATTCAGCCAGCAGTTTCTTTAGTTCCTCCAACCGTTCTGTCTTACGGACAATCCCGGACTTTTCGTTTTTATAGAGCTCCGGGTCAGCCATCGCCTTATATAATTCCTTTTGTTCAGTTTCCATTGCCTCAATAGTGTGAGGTAGTTCTTCCAGTTCCTTTTTCTGACGGAACCCGAATCTTGTTTTCGGCCTGGTGGCCTTGACCGCAGGTGTGCCTTTTGAGGTTTTGGCGGATTTGGTTTCTACCTGGCGTTGACGCTGCCAGTCATCATATCCGCCCACGTATTCTTTCACTATGCCTGAGCCTTCAAAAACCAGTGTGCTGGTGACGACATTGTTAATAAAAGCCCTGTCATGACTGACCAGGAGTATCGTGCCGGGATAATTCAACAGGTATTCTTCAAGGACTTCCAGCGTCTCTACATCAAGGTCATTGGTCGGCTCGTCCAGAACCATGATATTGGAAGGCCGGACGAATTGCTTGGCAAGTAAAAGCCGGCTGCGTTCGCCGCCGGAAAGCTTTGAAACATATGAGCGTGCTTGATCCGGGGAAAAGAGTAAATCCTGCAGGTACCCGATAATATGCCGTTGTTTTCCGTTGATAAAAACGATATCCTGATTGTCTTCCGCCACATTTTGCTGAACGGTCTTATTATCATCCAGTTGCTCCCGCAACTGGTCGAAATAGCTGATTTGCAGGTTGCTGCCCAGTCGGATACTTCCTGAATCCGGCTGGAGTTCGCCCAAAAGAAGGCGTAAAAGAGTGGTCTTGCCGCTGCCGTTAGGCCCCAGTATGCCGACACGGTCGCCCTTCATAATCATTGTGGAGAGGTTCGAGATAACTGGACTATTGCCGTAACTGAAATTAATATCTTCAGCCTCGACAACCAGCTTGCCGGACTGTTTTGCCTGCTGGTTCGCTATTTTTATGGTTCCGGAGCGTTCTCTTCTCTGGCTCCAGAGTTCCCTCATTTTTAAAAGTGCACGGACGCGGCCTTCATTCCGGGTACGCCGCGCCTTGACGCCCTCACGTACCCACCGTTCCTCCTGCTGCAGCTTTTTATCGAACAATGCGTTCCGGGTTTCTTCATTCTCCCTGGCTTCTTCTCGCCGTTTCAAGAAAGTCTCGTAATCGCACGACTGGTCGAATAATCCGCCCCGGTCGATTTCCACAATCCGGGTGGCTATTCTCTGTAAAAACATCCGGTCGTGAGTTACAAATATCAAAGCGCCGGTAAACCGTAATAACACTTCTTCGAGCCGTTTGATTGAATCAATATCCATGTGGTTGGTCGGTTCATCGAGTAGCAGTATATCTGGTTCGTCTATAAACGCTTTGGCCAGTAATACCTTGCGCTTCATTCCGGCGGAAAGGGTGTTAAAAACCACGCCGGTATCCAGTCCCAGTTGAGAGGTTATTTTCTCGGCTTGCTGGTGAAGTTTCCAGACCTTCTCCGTATCAGAAGTATCATGTACCCGGCTTGACTCACCGGTCACTACTTCCAGCACGGTACCCGGTATCTCCCCGGGCACTATCTGGTCGAGATAAGCGGCCCGGATTCCTTTCTGGATAGCTACGGTACCGGAATCAGGACGGGTCTTGCCCATGACAAGTTTAAGAAGAGTTGACTTGCCAGACCCGTTACGCCCGACAAGAGCAACCTTTTCTCCCTGTTCAACGGTCAGGTTAATTTCCTTGAAAAGCCGGGTAACGCTAAAGGCCAGGCTGACACTTCGTATATTGATATATGCCACTAACGGTGTGAACCTCCCGGTGAAACGGCTATCTCTTTTACTCTTCCGACCTGTCCGCTCTCCAAGCGTACTTTGATACCATGAGGATGAAATTGAGAATTGGTTAAAATATCTTTAACGATTCCCTCTGTTAATTCACCGGAGTGCTGGTCGGTTTTTAAAACAATCGAAACCATCAGCCCCAGCTTTATATCATTGCGGCTTGTGCTGTTTCTCTTTCCCCCAGTCATACATACCATCATAACATTTTTTAAGAATGAAGCTTTAGTGGTATCGATAAAGTATGGGTCGGTGAGATGGTGCTGCTGGCAGGGAATTCATCGGACAGAGGCTGGATGAAAATACAGGGCGGGACCACCTGATAAGCGTTGCGTCTGACGACTTTACGGGGCGCCTGATGGAAGAACAAGCACCCCTTTTAGAATTCGGATGAAAAACCGGTGAAAATTGAGGCTATGGTGGGCGGTACTGTACGATAGGTGGAACCTTTGAACTAGTTTTCAGTCTAGTTTAATTGAAATAACAACCTTTTTAGGCCCCCAGTTAGTTGATATTTTAATAATATAAGCATAAAATCAGATAGTGGTACTAATTTACTGTGCTTTTAGCTATACGTCTAGCTTCAAAGCAAGCCTCTAGCGAGCAAGAAGTTACATTAGGCTCGCATCTAGCTGTAAAAGTAAATATAAATCTACATATGAACCGGAAATATAATATGATAAAATATGAATAAAGTAT
>NZ_JAZFTO010000206.1:0-4557 GCF_036446775.1 Candidatus Desulfatibia sp. | reverse complement strand
GGACGCTTCTTTTTTATCTTTTTCAAAGTTGTCTATTAAATCGTTAATATAGTCCATAACCTCCTCCTTTGCGAAAGGTGAACCGATTATTTTGGCTAACACATGCAATGAGCACAAACAACAAATTTCTTGACATTTTAAGGGAAAAATGATTTTAATTAAATATTGCAAAAATTCAAACCGTGGAGGACCAGCGATAATGGTCTATTTGTTTTTTACAACCTTAAAAATAGAATGCCACAGTGTTGGGTATCCGCGAGGACCCAGACGGCTGTTTGAGGCCGTTGCAAGCGCTGTGGCATTACTGTTTTAAAAGGGGGAACCAATGGGCGTAAGAGTACGAGAAAAAGTCAAGGGAAGCGGCGAGTGGTGGCTTTTCATATCTCACCAAGGCAAGCGTAAGGCCAAAAGGATCGGCAAGGATAAAAAGCTTGCGCGTAAGATAGCTAAAAAGATTGATGCAAAATTGATCCTGGGTGATTTGAATATTGATGAAGTCAACAAAAAGTATCCGACGTTTCAAGAGTATGCTGAAATGTGGGTTACGCTTCCAAATGACTTAAAAGAATCCACCATGGAAAATTACGTAAGCAAATTACAACTTCACATTTACCCGGCCATAGGCAAGATGAAGATAAACGAGATCCGCAGAGGGGATTTGAAGATGTTTTTTGATTCACTATTAATTAAAGGAATCAATCCGAAATATGTAAAAGTGCCGATACAAAATATTTTCAACCATGCGATTGAAGGCGAAGCTATCGAGATCAACCCACTTGCCGGTATAAAACCCGAAAAGTCGAAACCACAGGCAACGGTTAACCCCTTAAAAGATAATGAAGTCCCGCTGCTGCTGGATGAAATGAAGCAACTAATGAACGGTAAATACTACCCGGCAACACTTTGTTTGGTGCGTACAGGGGTAAGGTTTGGAGAACTTACAGCTTTAAGTTGGGCCGATGTCGATTTTGAAAACCGTTTAATCTTGGTGGATAAAAGCCGGGATAAAAAGAACCGGGTAACAACTACAAAGAATAACAAGGGCCGAAAGGTGGACGTGACCCCACAACTGGTAGAAACATTGCGAGAACTAAAAGCAAAGCAATGGCAAGAATATGCTAAAACCGGGGAACCTATGCCGGATCGGATCTTTAATTTTTCCCATACTGCATACAGGAAGGCTTTAAAAAAGTGCCTGAAGGCCGCAGGATTAGACTATATGCGGATACACGATTTGAGACATACATATGCAACGGTAAGGTTATTGCGAGGCCATAATATTTCTGATGTGGCGTTTCAGTTGGGTCATAAAAACGTATCTATCACATATAAGTATTATGTGCATTGGATACCGGGGACTTTTAGGAACCAAGTTGATGAACTGGATATGCAACCAAATGATACCCATGTGCAACCAGAAAAAAAGGCAGAGGCAAATATTTAATCATTTAGGCAAGTTAAATTTTTATTTCCGAAAAGTGAAGATTGGGAAACCAAATCACTATGCCAGTACTCCTGTCTATATAGAAAAAATCCCCTGAGGTTCTCATGCAAGTTGAGTTTGCGAAATCCCGCTTGCGGGGAGCAGGGCCAAAGAACAATTAAAATGCACCGCGAAACTCCAACCACTAAAGAGGTTTCAGAAAGTTATTTGCTTGTTTATGGACGTCTTGGAAGTCCCACGAATACTGTACTCTATACTCTTTTAATCAAGGATCAAGGTTTGACCCCATTCCTTTGATGTGCGCTCGCTGACATTCAGCGTGTAGCTCACGAACAGATTGCGACACCTCGTGCTTCGCATCGCCAGTGAGATCAGCAACTGCTTTTCTGAGCTTCTGCGCCGAATGGGATAGCGCCAAACCGTAATCTGTGAGTCTGTATCCAATCCACATTCCACCGTCCGCTCCGACAATCGGAAATGGGTCACGTACAAGGTTCAGTAGCGATAACTGCTCAATATATGTAGTGACCATCGCAATGCCAGCTTTCACCAGAATGTCGCTAGTGCTTGGGTCCACTGTTTCATCTTGGCCAGCTTTTGCACCATGAGAAACAATTTCATGTATCAGGTCAAAGTCTAGCTTTACGGGCATATTGTCTCCTCAGCTAAAATTATGTATTTTTTGCCCTTGTTCACTTGGGCTAAAATATCAGAAAACTGTTTCCTAAATTTTGTAGCCCCACCATTTGCAGGGTGTCTAATTTTCAAGGATTTTACACCGAGTTGATTGAGTACTATATAAGATTTTTCACCTATGGCAATAATATTTTTTATTCCCGTTATCTGGATTAGTTGCATCAAAATATCTGCACTAGAAAGAAACTCCTTCATATTCGGCGTCCGATTAGATAGTAGTCCTGATTCTGGTTTAAAAGGATGCCATGGAAAGGCATTCCATAATACAAAATCTTCTGGACTAAAATTTGTTTGAGCGATCTCCCCCCATACTATAGTGCCGGTTGGTTCTGTAAATCCTAATGGCTTTAAACTGGCCTTGCTGGTTCTTTTCGGCTTAATTCCAGTAAATACATGCTCAGGTAATATTCCTCTTTTTTTGTGGCCGCCCAAGAGTATCCTTTCAGAAGTCATAGGGATTCCGGTAAAGTGACCTCCTTGGTAACCGATTGCCTCTCCTAAGAGAAGGTATTTTGCTTTTCCAGCACGTTCAGAAAGATAATGAAACAGCTGTCTTCTGCGGATGGCAGGTGCTTGAGCAGAAATGTCATTATCCTTGTCAGATTCCCACCAGGGATTAAAAATACCGCTTTTCTTAGGTGAGCTTTTTAAAGATTTAATAAAATTTTCAAGCATTAGCTTTCTCAACAATGCGATTTAATCATTTGCTGCACAAAACGATGCCTGCAATTACGGTATGCTAGTACGAGTACTTTGGATAATTTTGTTTTAATAGGAAGCGTCAGTAGTGTCCGGTTAAGCTTTTTGAAAAGCAAGTTAACTACATGAATTTAAATTAAATATTGACGAAATTGAAAGGGAACGATTTGAATTTGCTTTAAACCTGGTTTCATGGTTCTTTTGCATAAAAAATGCGAAAGGAGATTCACTATGAACCAGGGCCAAACTATTTTCTCTCAGGTGATCGATTTCCTTCCATGGAAAAAATTTCGTCAATGTGTCAATCGTTATAACGGTAATCACCGTATACGTTCTTTTACATGCTACAATCAGTTTCTATGCATGGCTTTTGCTCAGCTGACATACCGTGAAAGCCTACGTGATATCGAGTGCTGTCTGCGGGCCATGCGGGAAAAACTTTACCATATGGGCATCAGGGGTAAAGTCTCTCGTAGTACTTTAGCTGATGCCAATGAAGTTCGGGATTGGCGAATATACAGCGACTTTGCTCAAATCCTGATCCATGAGGCCCGACGACTCTATGCTGAAGATGACTTCGGCCTTGAATTGAAAGAAACGGTATATGCTCTTGATTCATCGACAATTGATCTATGCCTTTCGGTTTTTCCATGGGCTCGATTTCGCAAAACCAAGGCAGCTGTAAAGTTACATACGCTACTGGATTTGCGTGGCGATATTCCGACTTTCATTTGGATCACTGACGGTAAGGTGCACGATGTCAATGTTCTCGATCATCTCATTCCTGAACCGGGTGCAATCTATATCATGGATCGCGCCTACTTGCATTTTCATCGGCTTTACCAGATGCATCAGTGCTCAGCCATATTTGTAACACGTTCTAAATCCAATACGGGGCTTCGACGTTTATATTCACAAAAAGTCGATAAAAATACTGGCGTTAGATACGATCAAATAGTTTTACTAACGGGGTTTTATGCAAAAAAGGAATATCCAGAAAAACTCCGTCGCATAAAATATTTCGATGCTGAGAAAGGAAGAACATACGTTTTCCTTACCAACCAATTCACGCTACCGGCATTAACGATTGCCGAGTTGTATCGTTACCGGTGGCGAGTGGAAATATTTTTCAAATGGATCAAACAGCATTTGAGAATCAAAAAATTCTTTGGCACATCGGAAAACGCCGTTAAAACTCAAATATGGATTGCGATATCGACATATGTTCTGATTGCCATAATGAAAAAACGGTTGAAAATTGACCTGACTCTCTACACTATTTTACAGATTTTAAGTATATCCCTATTTGAGAAAAAGCCCATTTATCAAGTGTTGACGGACAATGATTACACAAATAAAATTACTAGTGGACATATCCAGCTGAAATTATTCGATAGTTAGCCGGACACTACTGTAAAGAGATATAAACTCATTTGAAAATTCGAGATAATAATCAGCACCCATAAAATGACTCATCCTAACGGGTAAAGAAAAAAGGCGTGTAATGTCAGGGTTGCCTTCAAAAAGACAATGATTGGCCTTTTCAGTTGCCAACCAGATTTCAGATCCAATTGGTATTGTCCGCTTTAGCGATCTGATAGCGGGGGTCATCATTATATGATCCCCGATACCTCCGCTTCTGAGAATAATAAGTTTGCTGTTTGCCGGTAGTTTTGAGGGTGGATTATTAAAAGGCTGTGGAAATCCGGGGATGCGAT
>NZ_JAZFTO010000205.1:0-3047 GCF_036446775.1 Candidatus Desulfatibia sp. | reverse complement strand
CGCGCTTTTGAAGACCGGCAGCGCGTACTACGCGCCGGGCGCATCGGTGGGCGTTATGGTCGAATCGATCGTAAGGGACTCGAAGAGGGTGGTTTCGTGCCCCGCATGGCTGGAAGGGGAATACGGCTTGAAAGATATCTTCATGGGCGTTCCGTGCGTTTTGGGCAAGAACGGCATCGAGAAGATTTTTGAGCTAAAGCTCACCGACAAAGAACAGTCCCAGCTGAACAAATCCGCCGACGGCGTGAGAAAGAGCATATCCGAACTGAACGTGTAGATATGCCCTAATTTTGTAAGTGCAAGCGCCTGAGCGAAGCGAGGGTTCTCGCCACCTTTAGGTGGTCCCGCTTGCACTCCATCTGGAGTGCGCCCCTGTAGCTGGAGCGTTTTTTAATAAGAATTAGGGTACCTGTCCGGCAAAAGATGGATAATATCCATGAAAGGAGCCGGACAAATGAAGAAGTATCGTCATTTTGATGAAGATTTCAAGCGTGAAGTAGTATTCCGTATAGACAGTGGGGTCATGACCAAGGCCCAGGCATCGAGAGAATATAATCTATCCTCATCTCTTATAGACCGCTGGCAGAAGCAAATTCATGATGGAAGCATGCGCTCGAGTCCATCCGCCCGTGAAAAGCAGTTGGAGCGGGAGCTGGAAATGTACAAGAAGAAGGTCGGCGAACTTAGCATGCAGGTTGATCTTTTAAAAAAGCTAAAGGAGTTCTCAGCATCCATGAGAAGGTTGAATGGGTACGTCGTAACCGGCAAGCTTGCGGGTCAGTCCGGCAAGGATGCAAAATGATGGGGCTTAGTTCATCAACGTATTATTACCGGCCCAAGGTATCTCGTGCCGAACGTGATCGCCGGGATGCCGATCTCCGGGACAAGATCGAGTATTTACAAGCCAACTATTCGTGTTACGGCTACCGGACGCTTAAAGAGCAACTCTTCAAGCGTTATGGCATGGTGGTTAACGGCAAACGGATACGAAGGGTAATGCGCAAGCATAACCTGTCCATGCAGGTAAAAAGGCGATTTATCAAAACGACGGACTCAGATCACGAACATCCGGTATATCCCAACCTGCTCAAGGGTCGGGAGGTAACCGACATCAATCAGGTATGGGTTGCTGATATTACTTACATCCGCATTCTGACGGGGTTCGTTTATTTGGCGGTGATATTGGACATCTTTTCTCGGAGAGTCGTTGGCTGGGCCTTATCCAAGCGGATCAACCACAAACTGACGGTGTCGGCGTTACGGATGGCCATCCAAGCCCGTAATCCAGCTACAGACATCATTCACCATTCCGACCGTGGCGTTCAGTATGCCTGTCAGGATTATGTGGAGGTGCTCAAGGAACATCAGTTCGAGATCAGCATGTCGGCGGTGGGAAATCCTTACGACAATGCGTTTGCCGAATCCTTCATAAAAACCCTTAAAAAGGAGGAGGTCTATCTATGGGAGTATGAGAGCTTTACTGATGTAGTTGAACGCATCCCGCAGTTCATCGAGATCGTTTACAACCGGAAGCGGGTCCACTCGGGCATACAGTACTTGCCCCCGGTGGAGTTTGAAGATATATTGCAGGACGAAGGTAGAAAACAAATGCTCGGACAGGTCACCCTAAAACTGTCAAAGAAATGATCCAGTCGAAGGGGCGCAGTACAGAGAGCATTTTGATCCTTATGTGGTTGATGTTTTCCTGAAAAACATTGATGAAATCATTTCAATTAAAAAGGAAGTAGACTCGGAGGAAAATCTGGCTATTTCGGAATTTACATGGAGTGAAAGAGACCAATAAATACGCTTTCAAAAAAGGTACTCCTGAGGTAACTTATAAATACGGTAGGCTGATTGTGAAACACGTTCATGTATATGGAGGGGTTATGATTAGGAAAATTGCATTAATCTGTTTTCTGTCTTTCGCGCTATTGGTCGCATATTCCTCGATTTCCGACGCCAAACGTGCCAGATACACTGGAAACCTTGGATGTAAATGCCATAAACCGAACCAGGACGATTGGGCAAAAAGCCGGCATGGATTGGCGTTTCAGACTCTGGTATTAAAGGGACGCACCAAATACGTAAGCGATGCACTGGCAAAGCTCAAGCTCGATCCCGGCAAGGACTACTCCACCGAAAAAAAATGCCTTCAATGCCATACCGTGGGATTCGAGGAACCGGGGGGTTATGAGGACGCGGATAGCTCCAAAGACCTAAGGGGCGTGGGATGCGAAAACTGCCACGGTCCGGGCAGCGAGTACAGGTTTATACATAAAGAAAAAGGGGATGAGGAGGGAAATCTGTATACGCGCGCGGAAGTAAAGGCGGCCGGCCAGATATTCCCCCAGGAAGACTTCCAGATGTGCAAGGAATGCCACGATAATCCCGATGCGGCAACATTCGTAAAGGGAAAATTCAAATATGAAGAATCGATCAAGCATGTAAAGGAGTGGCATAAAACCAACAAGCTCATGTACAAGCATGACTGACAGACGCCGAAGGGGACTGCGGCCAAGTTTGATTTGATTTTCTTTATGGAATCTTGCGTTTAATTGCTATTCTTTACGCATCCCAAAAAACATATCAGGAATCTATCTTCCTTGTTAAGGGACCCCCTTTCTCATCTTCTTCGTACTGATTATTGATTCCAACTTTCGACCCCAATCATCTAGCGCCTTCCGCTTTTCATTGTCATACGAATGACGGTCGTATATTGCGGTTATACTTTGTTCGGCATGATTGAGTATTTTTGAAATCACAAACATTAACTTAAAGGAAGGCAGCTATTATGGAAAGACTGGCAATCGGGCAATATTGAGCAAAATATTCCAATCCTTAAAAAGCCCTTTTTCACTGTTATTTTACTGTTAATTCAATGGGCGGTGCCTCTGTTTCTTTAATTTGCCGGTTTCACCCACGCTCCACGCCCTTTTTGAGGTCTGAAAACGGCAGGATTTCTATTTTAGGCTTGTTTCCATAGGTCTTCTTCATATAAGTTGTCAGTGTGGAGGAGTCTATCAATGTCAATGGGGCGGGGGGCG
>NZ_JAZFTO010000204.1:0-2134 GCF_036446775.1 Candidatus Desulfatibia sp. | reverse complement strand
GCACGCAAGGCCCCGGTTGATTTCATCAGGCCGGGCAAACCTTTGCCAATTATTAAAATACCGGGGCTGGCTTTCAAAATATCCTGAATGTCATCCACATCAACAGAATGCCCGCGCTTTCGCCACCATTCAGGAACAACCTTCCCCTGGACAATTTTCATATCATTGGTGTATCTTACGCTATTAACAACAATATTTCCGAAAGAATATTGTTCTATCATAATATTGAGCTAAAATTTAGATAGATCGAACTCATCTCTTTTTTTTAAGAATCGACCCGCTCTTTTAACTCTTTCCCACATTTGAAAAAAGGCAGTTTCTTTGGTGCAATCAGAACCTGTTTCCCGGTTTTAGGATTCCTGCCGGTATACGCCTTGTAATTTTTGACATAAAACGAACATAATCCCCGGATTTCAACTCTGTCACCGTTTGCTAGAGCGTTGGACATTTCGCCAAAGAATAGATTCACAAGTGACTCAGCTTCTGATTTTGTGATTCTGGCTTCATTTTTAAGGGCTGTGATGAGATCTGCTTTGTTCATGGGCTCCTCCTGAAAAATTAATAAAAGTAATAAAAGTAATAAAAGTAATAGCCTAAATTATTGATTATAAAATGTCAATGCATTCTAGCGCGTTAGTGAAAATCTTTACTAAAAAAATAAGATTCTTGCATTGATTGACTTCACAAGCATGCAATACAAACAAATAAAGTACAGGATCACCGCTTTTCCATCTCGATGGTTTTGCGCTCTTTGATGATCTTAGCCGCCAGCTCTTCTTCAGCCGGCAGATAGAGCTTGTAGCGCGGAACTGAAAGTTCTTTTGAAGAATTCATGGAAATAAGGGGTTAGGTCTGCTCTTGACTCTTTCAGGGCTGATTTCCCTCATTTTTTACTGTTTTTCGTCCTTTTGCCGTAAGCTTTTTGTTTTTCTTTTGCTGTGTATCCGATTTTCTTTTTGTTTTTTTGTCAGGCGGTTCCATCATTTGCCGAATTGCTTCGAATATGGTCTGAATGTGATCATCGTGCTTTTCCAAACGCTGTTCTAATTCCAAAAGTTTACCAGCCAGTTCTTTATGTGTTGCCGGCATTTCCCGGAGCCTTACAAAAGCTCGCATGATTGCAATATTTACTTCAATGGCACGTTTGCTTCTTAAGACACTCGCCAGCATGGCCACACCCTGTTCTGTGAAGGCGTACGGCAGGTATTTTGAATGTTGGCCTCTTTTGGAATCATAGCAAAAGATTATTTCTCAAGAGATATTACCACATTAATTACCACATTAAAGTAGTTAGTACCCAATTTCAATCCTTTCGCCGCCAACGGGCATCCCGCCCCTTTCCCAGCATTTCAAGACGACCTTCACTTCGCCACCGGTTCATAACCTTACGGATCATCTCGCGGCTGACATTAGGGCAGAGTCGTTCGATATCGGCGATACCAAAGGGACCGGTAACATGCTTCAGCGCATACTCGATAAGTTCGGATTTGGCTCCTCTAACCGGTCTTTGGCGGCCGGCCCGGTCTTCGAATTCCCGGGAGGCGGTTCGAAGTGTTGAGAGCCAATAGTTGAACCACGGGAATATATCATGCTCTTCCTCATGCCAGCCATAAGAGCTGCTTTTTAGCACTTCGTAATAGCTTTCTTTGGTCTGTTCCACAATTCGTTCATGGCTGATATAGCGGCCTACCGAATGGCCGTGATGATACAAAGCAAGCAGCGTTATCAAACGGGAAACACGGCCGTTTCCATCACGAAACGGATGGATGCAAAGAAAATCGAGCACCAGGCAGGCGGTCGCCAGAAGCGGTGTGACGTTAAGCTGGTCAACGGCCAGCCGGTTTCCTCTAAAAGATATCATGATTTTGAGTCTCCGTAGGGAGGAATATTTTCTCTAATCCGCATGGGTTGGGTTATACCTGCCGCCTCTGCGCTTTTTCATATTCCATTACGACCTGCATGGCAATGGCTTCTGTCCTCTCAATAGCAGAGTTGGCGCCATCAACTTCCCCTTCTATCGGCATATTTGCCGAAAATGAAGCGGCCGCGCCGCGTTTCATAAAATCGTGCCGCGATTTTATTTTTTGACCACCTTCCACTTGTTCAAAACCTGTTCGATCTTGACCACTTCTTC
>NZ_JAZFTO010000203.1:0-2441 GCF_036446775.1 Candidatus Desulfatibia sp. | reverse complement strand
CCCAAAGCAATTGATACCTCTGTAAAGCGAGCCAAGAGGGGTAAGAAATGAAGAGGAGGGAGAACCTTAGTTTCATTGCCCGTCGGATGATGCCCGGGCTACTCACGGCATTGGACCTAACCTTTATATCCCGCTCTTGTCTCCACTGAAGATCCGGTGCTTTTGCGCCGCTTTGGTAACCGCCTCGATCAACTTGTCTTTCTCCGCCGGCTTGACGAGATATTCGACCACGCCAACCTTCATGAGGTCCACTGCAAGGTTCACATCCGGGTAACCCGTCAGTACGATCACCGCTATCAAAGGGGTCAGAGTACAGTTTCTGTTAATATTCGCGAGGTCTGATTTTAATATTAGGAAAAACTGCGCTCTGACCCTTTTTATGCTCTTATACGGTTCCCAGCCCGCGCTACATCGGTTCAAAACATGACTGACAAACAGACCCCTTACGCAGAAAAGTTCCAATCTACTATCGATCACACCTTTTATTCTCAACTTGGTGAAAAGGATCGCCTGCGTATCCGCGCTGTTGCTGGGCAGTATCGGATTACGACCCAGGAAATAAGAAATCTGTGCATCATCGCGCGGGATCTGGAAATGTGGCAAAGCGGCACAGTTGATGAGTTATGGAACAAAGCAGAAAACAGTATTCCTGCTGGAGTCGTAGGGCCGCAACGAAAGAAACGACTTTTTCAGATACTGAAGCAGCACGTTGCCCAACTTCGGGAAAAACCGACTATTTACCCGATCGAAGGATTGGCAAAACCTGAACGACCAAAAATGAAACTCGTTAGCCAGGCATCGGACAAAAAAATTCTAGGCTGGTGCCCGGTGGCATCGGAAAAAACCTTGTGTTGCAATCTTCACAACATCGATGTGGTTGAAAACTGCCTTTACGGATGCAGCTATTGCACGATCCAGACCTTCTATGATGGTCATGCTATCCAGGACGCGGACCTCGCAGAAAAACTGGCAAAAATCGAACTGGAACCCGGACGGTACTACCATATCACCACGGGGCAGGCCTCAGACTCACTGGCATGGGGCGACAAAAACGGCATGTTGTCCCTGATGTGCGATTTCGCCCATAAGCACCCCGACATTTTGCTGGAATTCAAAACTAAATCCGCGAATATTGCGCCGTTGCTTCGTTTGGACGTGCCACCCAATATCGTGTGCAGCTGGAGCCTGAATCCGGAAATTATCATCACCAATGAGGAGCATTTCACGGCTTCTCTCGATGAACGGCTGGCTGCCGCACAAAAAGTGGCCGACAACGGTATAAAAACGGCGTTCCATTTTCACCCGATGATCCACTATCAGGGTTGGGAACAAGACTACCCGGCGCTGGCCACCAAAATCATGGTCAGATTCAACCCACAAAATGTCTTGTTCATCTCATTTGGTGCCGTAACCTTCATCAAACCGGTACTGAAAAAGATCCGCGAACGCGGCGAAAACACCCGGATTCATCAGATGGAGCTGGTACCTGATCCGCATGGCAAACTTTCCAATTCCGATGAGATCAAAATTAAACTGTTCCGCAGCCTGTATCGGGCGTTCAAACCTTGGCATGATCAGGTCTTCATGTATTTATGTATGGAACGCGCCGAATACTGGGACCAGGTCTTCGGTTATCGCTACGCCGACAATTCGGAATTCGAAAAGCAGTTTGGTGAAAACGTAATGAGAAAGGTTTATCCGTCGGGACAATGATAAAAGGATAAAAGGGGTCGGTGACAAATGAGAATTAGAATCATTTGTCACCGACCCCTTTTTACCGGCTAATATTCGCGAGGTCTGATTTTAATATTAGGAAATTAATTAAAGTTGGCAGATATCGGCTCGATATAGTATAGCACCTAGTGCTATACTTAGCTTTTACTGACAAGGATTGTCAATGAAGGTTTTCAAAACCAAGTGGTTTCATCGATGGGCGGCCAAGGAAAGGCTGGGTGATCAGGCTTTGCTGTTAGCAGTTGAGGAAATTGTAAATGGCTTGATCGATGCTGACTTGGGTGGGCATGTGATTAAAAAGCGCGTGGCGATTTCCGGACGGGGTAAGCGCGGTAGCCTGCGTACATTGGTGGCATTTAATTTGGACGACAAAGTGTTTTTCGTCTATGGCTTCGCAAAGAATGAGCGCGCAAACATTAGCCTAAAGGAACTGAAGACATTGAAGGAATTGGCGGGGGGAGTTGCTTGGCTATCAACCTGTAGCCTTAAAGAAAGCGATTAAATCTGGTGAATTGATCGAGGTACGTAACGATGGCTAAAAAGATTCTGGAGGTGGTCCATAAAACGGCAAAGGGACTCCATAAGGCAGGTGCTATGGAGACAAAAACCATGCGTGAATTCGACGCATTATGTCTGCCGCCGGTAAAAGAATACAGTGCCCGTCAAATTAAACGTATACGTGAGCAGAACAAAGCGAGCCAGGCTGT
>NZ_JAZFTO010000202.1:0-10722 GCF_036446775.1 Candidatus Desulfatibia sp. | reverse complement strand
AGTTGAATCCAATGCGTATATTTTAATAGCAGAGGGTTGATCTCCTTGATAACGGCCGTCGCGCTCTCCGAGGCGTAGGCTCATGTCTCTACGAGCCGGAGGCCAGGGCGGGCTTGAACGTTGAACCGCTCAACCTAGGTTTGATATAGATGCATCTATCCGTAATCGACTTCTACTCCTACCATGAATCGGTTACTGCGGCACTCGACGCCGTCAGCGCCGGTGAAACATTCGCAAAACAGAAGTCCATTCTGTTAAAACCCAACTTGACGAATGCTTCGCCACATCCGGTGACAACACGGGCCGCCTGCTGTGAAGCAGTCATCGAGTATATACGTTCCTGCTCGGCGGCCGAGGTCATTATTGCCGAAGGATGCGGCGATGCGAGTCTCGAAACCGATGAAATATTTGATCTGTTGGGATACCGGGATTTGGCCAAACGACATAAAATCATTCTGATTGATTTAAACACAGCACCGCTTCGAAAACTTAAAAACAATAACTGCTCGATTTTCCCGGAAATTTATCTTCCGGAAATCGCTTTTACGCATTTCATTATTTCCCTGCCGGTGCTCAAGGCCCATTCGTTGTCTGGAATTACCGGCACGCTAAAAAACATGCTCGGCTTTGCGCCACCCAAATATTATGCCGGAAGATTCGGGGGCTGGAAAAAATCAGTATTTCACAAGAATATGCAGCAATCGATTATCGATCTCAATTTATACCGCTGCCCGGATCTGTCCGTGATGGATGCCAGTGTGGGCCTGGCGGATTTTCACCTTGGCGGCCGTCATTGCACGCCACCGGTTAAGAAAATCATCGCCGGATACAATCCTTTAGAAATGGATCGCCAAGCCGCAAACCTGCTGGGACTCGACTGGCAACAGATACCGCATCTTTCAGCAGATTTTCATTTTGAACCTCTTCAAGGTTCTTTGCAAACTGCAACAAAATAGAGTAGGGAGGGACACATGAATGAAGAAACGGTCATAATGGAAAGAGCTGTTTATAAGAAAGTAAAGAATTCCCCCGCTACGCGAGGCAGGACCAGATTTTTCAGAATTAAATAAGTGCCTCACACCATTCTGACCATAATAGTAAGCATCCGGGGATAGTAACCGTTCAGAGGTTCAGGGTTCAAAGGTTCAGAAATTTGAACCGTTAATTTGTGAGTTCTGAATAGAGAAGGCATGAGAATAGAACGATTTGAAGATATTGAGGCATGGCAGTTGGCCCGGGAGTTAACTCGCAAGGTCTACGGCCTGACAAAGAAGGCCAAATTTACCCGTGGCTTCGGGTTGAAGAAGCAAATCCAGGATGCAGCAGACTCATCTAAAGGGTTCATAGGTTCAGCCGCCTACGCTGAAGCTACGTCGTGCCAGGAGGTTCGGAGCTAGTTAGTAAAGGTTAACAAATAAAGCAACCCTGAACTTCTGAACTCTGAACCTGTGAACGCCTACCTGGGATATTAGACATAAGGTTCCCCATCACGTGGGTCTGACAAACTTGATTCACAATCAAAACAGAACTTTATAACGATTTGACATTGCTGTGAATTTGAAATACGATATCTTAATACGAGCCAGAAGTGGATAGGAGATCTATAATTTGGAAAATTCCAGTGAAAAACGCCGGCATCCCAGAATCGAAGTCGAATGGCCCGTGATCGTATCTAAAGGTGACGACTTCATTGAAGGCGAAACCAAGAATATCGCCTTTGACGGTATTTCCATATTTTGTGAAGAACCGCTTCCGCTGGATGAGATTATCAGCATATCGATTGAGCCTCCAGGTCAGCAGTCTATAGTAATTTCCGGCAGGGTAATCTGGTCGGACGTCTATGGAATTGATGATCAGAATACCACCTATGCAATAGGCCTCTGCTTCGTCAAAATATCCGATGAAGACCGCAGTCGTTTCCTCGACCTGATCTCCGATATTCTCTAAGAATAAATAAAATCTTTAGGTGGCAATTAGTAATGCCTGTAACTGTAATAATAATCATAGGACCTGGTTGTATAAGGAAAATTAGATGTTTCCTCAAGAGTTAAGTACCCGGGCTCGACGCACCTTGTACGTTTACCGTCAATTATTTTAGATTGAATTACCTTGGCCGTTGCTTTCAAATCCAGCAATTTTGAGATCCTGTTGACCTCATCCACGAATCGTTCGTTGTTATGACTGCTTTCGCCCGTCCAGCCACCGGCCTGGTGAATCTTCTGATGAATCATCTCATGCAGCAGTACATCTCTGGCCAGCCGTTTATTTAAATTGTCCAGGCACCATTTGGGCATGTTGGTCGGATAAACCGGTCGCACCAGGCCTTTGTATAAATAAATAATATTTTTAGAGAAAAAATAACATCCTAAACTTTTGTTCCGCGGCGTCATAATCCAGCAAATAGGGCCAAGTAGATTCTTTGCGTCAAAACAGGTTGCATTCAAATCGTTCCATGCATCGTAAGCCCAGGCCCCTACCTCACCGAATATTTGAATACCCTCTGCTTTCAACTCGTTAAATCTATCCATTTAGTTATTCCACCCCTATCGCCAAACCCGGATAAACCGTAATCAAAAAATGACTGCCACGCCTGTCCGCCGTACAAGACTTTGGCAGGCGGGAAGGCACAAAGGATATATTTATTATGCTTTCTTCGTGCCTTGGTGTCTTAGTGGCAACAAAAAGGGTATCGCCGCTGAAAAGGGCCCACAGGGATCTGTCTGATGATCATCAGGCTATTACCTCGATATGGATATTTCGGGCACTATATCATTCCCATGGAACATTATCGACAAAAAATGCTTTTTTTTATTGAAAAAAACTAAATTATTTTATTATATAAACAGATCAATTTTATTTGACGGGTTTGACAGATTCAATTAAATCAGTTAAAAGAAACGAATTACGAATTAAGAACTATTAATCAGAGGAGAACTTTACCATGGCGCTAACAAAAGCTCAAATTATCGACACCACCCAGAACCATCTCGGTCTCTCCAGAAAAAGAAGTTCGGAACTGGTTGAAACCCTTTTAGAAATCATGAAGACCACCCTTGCAAACGGTGAAGACATCCTCATCAGCGGGTTTGGAAAATTCCGTGTAAAAGAGAAAAAGGAACGTAAAGGCAGAAATCCTGCAACCGGTGATGATATGATGCTGGCGCCCAGGAAGGTTGTTACCTTCAAATGCTCCGGAAAGCTTAGAGAAAAAATTGATGCCAATTAGTTCCGCCCCGCAAACAGATCTTCTGCCGGTAAAATGCATTGTCCGCTGAGAACCCGCCTGCCTTAGCGGTAAAATACAATCATAGCGCTTCGAGACCTTTGAAAGTTGCAACAGACTTAAATTACTACTGCCAAAAAACTCATGCCCTCTGACCGACTCCGCTGGCAACCGATAGCCGTTTTATTGGCCCTCGCTCTGGTGTGGGGGGCCAATATGGCCATAATCAAGATCGGGAGCCGAGAGTTGGCCCCTCTGTTTATGGCCGGACTGCGTTCGCTGGTAGCGAGCTTTTGTCTTTACGCCTGGATGAAATTCAAGAGGATAGACCTCTTCCCTTCCAAGATTGTTCTTTTGCACGGCATTGTAATAGGGCTCTTTTTTGGCGCCGAGTTCGGCCTGATCTATGTGGGGCTCAAATACACCCTGACTTCCCGCATGTATGTCATTTTGTACACCGCCCCTCTTTTCGTGGCCCTGGAAGCCCATTTTCTCCTGGGCAATGACCGTTTCAATCCCTGGAAGGCTGCCGGACTTTTACTGGCTTTCGGAGGTGTAGTGACACTGTATGTAAAAGATCTAGGTGCTTCTCATTTGACGACTCTGCCGGGCGACCTTATGGCTCTGGGCGCCGCTTTTCTATGGGGATCCACTACTGTCTACATAAAAAAGTTTTTGGTCGACCGTGCATCACCCTTGCAAACACTCTTTTACCAGGTTTTCTTTTCTGCACCGCTCCTGTTCGCTCTGAGTATCGCCCTGGAAGACCCTGTTGTGGTCTCAGCATTATCCTGGGCAGGAGCTTTTTCGGTCTTTTATCAATGTATCATTATAGCTTTTCTCAGCTACCTGGTCTGGTTTGAACTCATCTCCCGCTATCCTGTCAGCCTGCTACATTCTTTTACCTTTTTCACCCCGGTATTCGGTGTCTTGATAAGTGGTATCATAATAATGGGCGAACTGATAAGTTCCAACCTGGTGGCGGCTTTGATCATGGTATGCCTGGGCATGGTCCTGGTCAACTACCGCCCGCCGGAAGAAGCCGCCGCCCCCGCCGACAGTTAATCCTGATTGTTTATCATTCAATTTTTTTATGATATCCTTTGTGGAATATTGAGCCAAAATAACAATGAAACATATCATTAAACAAATCGAATCGCGGTTGCCTGCGGCACTGACTGCCGACAGACATGCCATCGGCCGCGAAATCGCCCGCATTAAACGCTCCGTGGCTAAATCGCCGGGGGATAAAAAGATCGCAAAACGTCTTTGTCATCTTGAGAAAAAACTTCAGGCTTCCATCAAAAAGAGAGTCCGGCGACAGGAAAGCCGCCCGCATCCAAAATACGACCCTGCCCTGCCCATAACGGCCAAAAAGGATGAAATCATCGATGCCGTCGCCAACAACCCGGTGGTCATCATTTCCGGGGAGACCGGTTCGGGCAAAACCACCCAGATACCAAAAT
Organism: Candidatus Desulfatibia sp.; assembly: GCF_036446775.1. Lineage (NCBI taxonomy): Bacteria > Pseudomonadati > Thermodesulfobacteriota > Desulfobacteria > Desulfobacterales > Candidatus Desulfatibia > Candidatus Desulfatibia sp. The sequence goes on along the minus strand of NZ_JAZFTO010000202.1, from coordinate 6,033 downwards.
TCTGTTTGGACGCCGGACGTGGTATTGACGGCAAAATCGGCTGCACCCAGCCCCGCAGAATCGCTGCCACAACTGTCTCCCATCGCATCGCCCAAGAATTAGGAGAGCTGCCGGGCCAATCCGTGGGTTACAAAATACGGTTCCAAGATAAGACCGGCCCCGATGCGTATATCAAAATCATGACCGACGGCATTCTGCTGGCCGAAACTCAGAACGACCCGTATCTTACCGAATACGATACCATCATTGTCGATGAAGCCCATGAGAGAAACCTGAATATTGACTTTATTCTGGGATTTTTAAAGACGCTGCTAAAGAGAAGAAAGGATCTGAAAGTCGTAATAACTTCGGCCACCATCGATACCGAAAAATTCTCAAAGGCTTTTGACCGGGCGCCGGTGATCGAAGTCTCCGGCCGCATGTACCCAGTGGAAGTCCGTTATCATCCGCACGCTTCCGAAACCGCTGATGACGACGACCCGGCCCATATTGAAATGACGGTGCGCGCGTTAGACCAACTGCAGCGGGAAAGTCCTTTCGGCGACATTCTCATCTTCATGCCTACTGAACAGGATATTCGTGAAACCCGTGAAACTATTGCAGGCCGACGATATAAAAATGTCGCCGTGCTCCCATTGTTTGCCCGGCTCTCGGCGGCCGAGCAGTCCAAGGTTTTTGCCCCCGCTTCAGCCAGAAAAATTATTATCGCCACCAATATTGCTGAAACGTCCATTACCATACCGGGCATTAAATACGTCATCGACACGGGACTGGCACGCATATCGCGATATACACCGCGATCAAGAACCACTTCCCTGCCGGTCACCGCCATATCCCAAAGCAGCGCCGAACAGCGCAAAGGAAGGTGCGGACGGGTAGAAAACGGCGTTTGCATACGCCTTTTTTCGGAGGAAGATTTCCATACTCGCCCGCTGTTTACATTGCCTGAAATTCTAAGGGCCAACCTGGCTGAAGTCATCCTGCGGATGATCGCTTTGAAATTCGGTGATATATCGGATTTTCCCTTTATCGACCGCCCGGACCCTAAAAGTATAAGAGACGGCTTTGATTTGCTGGTCGAACTCGGGGCGATTGCTCCGGTGCTCAAACCTGAGGCTGCCGGCGACAAGTATAGTTACAAGCTGACCAAAACAGGCCGGCTCATGGCCAAAATACCCGTCGATCCCCGCCTGTCCCGCATGTTGCTGGAAGCCCGGGCCCAGGGATGTCTGGATGAGATGACTGTTATCGCTGCGGCCCTGAGCATCCAGGATCCCAGAGAACGGCCTTCGGAAAAAGCCGAAGCCGCCGACCAGGCTCACAAAACCTTGCGAGACTCTTCTTCGGATTTTATTACCCTGCTGAATATCTGGAACCAATACCATCAGGTCTGGAACAGCCAAAAAACAACCGGCCAGAGCTTCAAACAGGTTAAAAAGTTCTGCAAAGCACACTTCCTCTCATTTAAAAGAATGAGGGAATGGTTTGATATTCACGGCCAGCTCACACAGATCCTGAAAGATTATCGTTTTCGCCGCCGCCGGCTTACACCCCTCGCGGCCCGGGACAGCTACCGGGAACCTGATGAATACGCTCCTCTTTATGCCGCCATTCACAAATCGGTTTTAAGCGGTTTTCTTGCCAACATTGCCGTAAAAAAAGAAAAAAATATATTTCAGGCCACCAAGGGCCGGGAAGTAATGATTTTCCCGGGCTCAACCCTGTTTAACCGGGCCAAGACCTGGATCGTGGCCGCTGAAATGGTCAAGACTTCCAGACTTTTCGCCCGGACTACCGCCGGCATCGACAGCCGCTGGTTGGAAGACCTGGGCGGTAATCTGTGCAAATATACCTATCTTGAACCGCACTGGGAAAGAAAGCGCGGCGAAGTGACGGCCAGTGAACAGGTCAGCCTCTTCGGCCTTATCATTGTTCCCCGGCGACCGGTGTCTTATGGTAGAATCAACCCCCGAGAAGCTGCGGAAATATTTATCCGCAGTGCGCTGGTGGAAGGCGATATCCGGCAGCAGTTTGCGTTTATGCAACACAACCGCAAGCAAATTGACGAAGTCAGAGACATGGAAGACCGCATCCGAAAGAGGGACATCCTGGTCAGTGAGGATGAGATGTTCCGGTTTTACCACCAACGTTTAAAAAAATGTTGTGATATCAGAACCATGCGACATCTTATTAAACAAAAAGGCAGCGACCGTTTCCTGCGCATGAAACCCGCAGACATCCGGCAATATTCCCCGGACAAAGCGGAACTGTCTCTTTTCCCGGACAGAATAGACCTTGGAAACCAGAGCTTTGATTGCACCTACGGCTTCCAGCCGGGAAAAAACGTTGACGGTATAACCGTTAAAATACCATTGTCCCAGACTTCCGCGATTCCTTCAGAATCAATGGGCTGGCTGGTACCCGGACTTTACAAAGAAAAAATAACCGCCCTCATCAAAGGACTGCCCAAAGCTTTTCGTAAACAACTGGTGCCGGTAACCACAACGGTCGATGTGATCATCAATGCCATGCCCCAAGAAGAAAATTCTTTGATCACGGCCTTGGGGAAATTCATTTACAACCGTTTCAATGTTGATATTCCGGCCGCGGCCTGGTCGGAAAACCTTTTGCCGCAACACCTTAAAATGCGCTTCGCAATCACAGGCCCTGAAGGTGAAGAGCTTGCCGCCGGCAGAGACCCGGCCATTTTACGCCAAAACTTTTCCGGCAGGACCGGCCCCCAAGAGCCCAAAGAAATCAAAACCGCCCGCAAACAGTGGGAAAAGACCGGCCTCACCTGCTGGGACTTTCCCGATCTGCCGGAAACCATCATAATTCAAGGAAAAAATACGACCAAATGGAGGCTGTATCCCGGCCTTGAAAAAGCCACTTTGAAGCAGAAATCGATTGTTAACCTGCGCCTTTTTCAACAACCCGACCAGGCCGTTAAATCCCATCAGGACGGCCTGGCGGCACTTTTTACTATCCATTTTGCAAAGGATCTCAAGTTTTTGAAAAAATCCCTGATCCTGCCGAAAAAAGCCGCAAAAATGGCCGACTATTTTGGAGGGGCCGCGCGTTTTGAAAAAATGCTGTACCAAACCGTTGTCAACACCCTTTTTTGCAAAAACCTGCGTTCAAAAGAAGCCTTTGATTCCCACGCCGAATCCGTAGCACCGCATATTCTTGCCAAAGGCCGCGAATTGCTCGACAAAAGCATGACTGTGCTGGCAGCCTACCATGAAACCAGAACCATAATTTACAGCCTGGAAACCACCCACGACCAAAGCGAAACAGCCCAACAATTTCTAAAAGACTTAAGAGAGCAGTTGGCCCGGCTGGTCCCGGAAACATTTGTGCAGCTTTACAGTACCGACCGCTTCGTCCACCTTGTCAGATACCTGAAAACTATTGAAATCCGGGCCCGGCGCGCATTTATTAATTTTGAAAAAGACCAGGTCAAAGCCAAGGAAATAGGCCTTTTCATTGCCGGCCTGAATATCATGCTTAAGGAGCTTAGGCCCGGAGCATCACCGCAAAAAAGGGCCGCTGTCGAGGAGTATTTTTGGTTGATCGAAGAATACAAAGTCTCCCTGTTTGCCCAGGAGCTAAAAACGGCCGTGCCGGTCTCTAAAAAACGGCTTGAAAAGAAACTAAAAGAGATCCAACGCATGGCATGAAAAGTTGGTAACCGTTCCGGGTTTCAGGGGTTCAAAGTTCCGGGCTAGTTGATAAAGGTGGATCATCTCCAATTTAGTTGGAGAAGAGGGTTCAAGGATTCAAGGGGTCAAGTGTCTGCTTTCAAACGATTTTACCATCCAACCCTGCGGTCTTCGATATTTCTTTTACGAAGGATGAGGATAAAAAGGTTCAGTGGTTGGGATTCATCAAGAAGGCCAAGATTGCCGATGCACCGGGGTTCTTCGAGGATGTTGCCGTAGCCGTCAAGGTTTTTCTTGAGCCTGTTGTAGCCTCTATTGTCGAGCGACGAACGTTTCACGGCTTCTGGACCGCACCTGGCCCCTGGCGATAACAAAAATACCACCAATGAGTGGAGCATTGTCAATGGCCGTCAATGGTCCCCTTGCCTGGGATTTTATGCTTATCAAAGGTCTGTGTGCGACTGTGATCTATCGGAGATAACACAGGTTGAAAGGTTATGGTTTTGGTGAATTTTAACCACGTTCTGCACGAACGTATTTCATAACTGTTACCTGACCCCCTTGTTTTTCAAAAAGTTAAATTGTATGTCCGTCCCGGAGAGCCTGCGTAGATCTACCTTCAAAAGGGTAAAATTATAATCGAATAGATGTCCCCCAATATCCCCAGGCATGCTCAACCTCATGCGGTTCGAGGCTTACTTTTCGAATAATCCAGCCACCGGGATATTGAGCGACCCCTGCGCCTGTGGAAAAAATCACGAAATCCACCGGAAGGTTCGAATCGGCAACGGTATTGAAAGAATACATTGAGCGACCGGTGGCGATCGCTCGCACGACACCTTGGTCGCCGAGCTGCTTTAAAGCATGGAGATCGACGGCGTCGAACGTCCGATCCGAGCATAGTAAAGTTCCGTCCAAATCCATAACAAACAGGCGTCTAGCTGCTTGCCGCTGAATGGTTCGGCTATTTTATTTTCATGCGAAATAATCATCAGCGCAGTTTTATGAAAACATACCCGCCGCTGCCGAAACCGAACGGTCTGAAAAAATGATGGTAGTTGCTGGATAGTCCTTTGTAAAAGGTATCAAAAGTGATTTTGTAGGGTTTTTCCTGCAGGGGGTCCACATCCAGAATGGTGACGTCGCCGTTTTGGGTATCAAAGCCCCCGACCGGTGAAATATGAGGTATGTTCATGGTCGGGACATAGGCACCTTGGTCAAAGTGGGCGATGATAAGACAATCGCCCTTTTTTTCAAAATCATTCAGTCGCTTCCACAGAACTTTTTTAATCCCTTCTGATTGTTTGGAATTCTTTTGGGCCTGAATCGTTTCAAAGGCCTTATACGCTATTCCGTAAGCCTCAAGGCTGCTTTTGACCACCTCGGAAAAGACGGGCAGCGGGAGGCCTCGTTTGCCATTGTGTCCCTTTTTGCTCATCCTTTCTTTCCAGTTTGCCGTCCTTACTTTCTCAAGAATATCCATCTGGCTGACCGGCATAGGCGTGTCGCCTTGTTCGTCCCTTATGGCATTGACGACTGAAACAACGCTTGCGACGGAGCAGGACGATTCATGGAATTGCTTCACATGGTGTTTTATAAGCGCGGATTTAAGTGAATTGCCATCGGATTGAATGGGACCGTCGATGTTCTCCCCTTGATGGCGACCAAACGCACCGGTGCCGGTGATTTTGTGGAGACAATACGGCACATAAAGATAAGCCAGTATGATGATTCTACGAAGCTTCATAGCTCCAGCGTACGTCCGGTTTTTAACGATTCTTCCGCCGCCAGAACAATTTTAAGGCTGTTCAGCGCGTCGTGTAAATGTTGAGACAGATCAAGATCTTCACAATTGCACAATTGGGGGTCACATCTTGATTAGTGATTATAGTTTTATATTACAATATTTCATGGAGTTATGTTGATAGTGCAGATGGTTTAATGATGACATTAATCACAAATCAAGATGTGACCCCGCTTCCCCTTGCGCCATAGCAAAAACACCACCCATGAGAGGGGTTTTCTCAATGGTCCCCTTGCCTGGGATTTTATGCTTATCAAAGGTCTGTGTGCGACTGTGATCTATCGGAGATAACACAGGTTGAAAGGTTATGGTTTAGGTGAATTTTAACCACGTTCTGCACGAACGTATTTCATAACTGTTACCTGACCCCCTTGTTTTCTAAAAGCTTGCTAAACTTAATATATTAAGATGTCCCTGAATCCTCTTTAGGGGCGTCCCGGAAGCCTGGTGTAAAACTCCGGGGGCATCTAATCTGGCTAATCTGAGTATACTCACAAGATATCATAATGGGACTAATCAGTAAAGCACGCTCAGCACGAACGTTTTATGTTTCCTAAAGTTTTCATG
>NZ_JAZFTO010000201.1:0-12822 GCF_036446775.1 Candidatus Desulfatibia sp. | reverse complement strand
CCGCACATAACAGGACCGCTGCGACGACCCCATTTTAAATAATTTTCATGGCAGCCTATGCATTGTTTATGATAGGCCATCAACAGGGGCACCGGGATATCCTTTTTTAGTTTCTCTTTATGGCAAATGGCGCATTTGCTGCCTTGGCCGAAGTTCCTGTCAGAGAACACATTAAAGTCGTGGTGGCAGACTCTGCATCGCAGAAGGGTTTCATGTAAATAGTGATCAAACCTAACCGGCGGCTGATAGTATTGGCTGAACCCCCTGCTTTTCAGTTCCATGATCCCTTCCTGAACTTCTTCCTCCTGGGACCACGCCGGCCATGTGAATAGAATGCCAATAAAAACGACCGCCACGATGAGATGCAATTGCTGCATGAGCCTCACCCCTGATGAACTCATATATACACCTCTTTATAAAATGGAGCTATTACAATTTTTTTAAGGAAATTTTCTAGTTGTTACTTTGTATCGGATGCCGATATTATTTTTCGGACCCACTTTCAGGTCTTGAGTGCGATGACTATGCCTGCGTGATCAACTGTATGTATCTTGAGCAAACTATACGCTTGCAGGATTTAGATTTCAATAAATAGAGAAGGAATCGAATAGGTACACACTGCAAATCGTCACTCCTTGATTAAACGAGGCTTTTGCAACTATATCACTTCTTTAATAAATCAGCTGCTATATATAGTGCTACAAAGTGTTGTACTGCAATGTGTTAGTCTATAGTAAAACTTTTTATTAACTTTGAATCAATAGTATACCGGTTTTGAAAAAGCAACATTTTTTTCCAATCAAATATTGATGAACTCGTAAAAAGTAAAAATTTCCTTTTACGGGATGATCTTTTCTCTGGTATCTAGGGTATTTTAATTTTGAATTCGGGTTAGGGGTCTTTTTTGACCCATCTCACTTCCTATGTGGGCGCGGGGCAGGAAAAACAACAGTATGTGGCTTAGTTTGGTAAACGGGATAGCGATCAGCATGATCTCTCCGCTAAGAACGTGAACGATGACCCAGAACAGATAGCCTGAAAACTGGTGATAAGCCAGAAAGCCGGTAATAAACGGAGCTGCTACAATGGCTAAAAGCAAATAGTCGTATGCTGTTGTAATCAACCTTACATCAGGAAGCGCAATGCACCGGAGAATAAAAAAAACCACACAAGCAATCAGAATAATTGTCAAAATATCAGCCGTGCTTTCTGAAATTGTCCAGAAACTTACACCCCATCTTCTTTGCAGGATGACATTATGGGCCACCAGAAAAATGGGGGTGATCAGCAGGCATATATAGAAAATAAAGGCCACTATAGTAATAACAGGTTTTTCTCTCATGCTGCGGCTGCCAAAGGGAACCAACCAGCGGAAAATAGAATTAAGGGACCATTTGAGATCCAGGTGGTTAAAAACTAGCTTGTCCTTCTCTTGGGCGAGTTTAACAATAAAAACAACTCTATAAATCATTCCCCCAAAGAAAATTCCAAAGGCCAGCCAGGCCAGCGGCCCGGTTACAAATTGATACATTTTCGTCTCCTTAGGATATGAGATCGAGGAAGGCTATTTCTCGTCTTTTTTAGTCAAGAAAAGGGATAATGTCAATCCTCATTTTTAACAAAGGCTATTATTTTAATTGAAGCTTTCGGCCCTACAGGGCCGAAAGTTTCAACTCTATACAGTCGAATCCCCTTCTTTGCTTGACATATAATGCTTGTTGACTTAATAAACCATGTCATTTTTATGAATTCGCAATAGGTACTAAATATGTCAGCACCAAAATACCATTCATTTTTTGCAGTCTTTAAAATTATGGCTGTCGGCACTTTTTATATGTTAATTCCGGGTGCACCCCATATATCTTCGGCTTTAGACCACAGCGGTCAAAATTCCCAAATCAAGGCAGCGCAGCGTGCCGGCAAAGCGGTTGTGCAACTATATTTTTCCGACAAGGAAAATTCGTTTTTAATAGCCGAAGAACGCAAACTTGCTCATGCGACCAATCCGGTCCAGTTCGGCCAAACCATCATCGCAGCCCTGATTCAAGGACCCACAAAAGGGCTTAGGCGCACAATCCCGGCCGGTACTACACTCCGGGCACTTTTTGTTGCCCCGGACGGAACGGCCTATGTTGATTTAACGGCAACACTAAAAGATGCTCATCCCGGAGGTATTCAGTCAGAACAGATGACCATATTCTCAATTGTCAACTCATTGATTTTAAACATCCCTGAAATCAATGCCGTACAAATTTTGATCGACGGACGCGAATCGATGACGCTTGCCGGCCATATTGATCTGCGTTTTCCCTTTAAGACCAACATGCTATTGATACGATGAAAAAAACAAGCAACATAGACCGCATACGGAATATCGGTATCATCGCGCATATTGATGCCGGAAAGACCACTGTGACTGAACGCATACTGTACTATACAGGTCGTTCACACAAAATCGGTGAAGTCCATAACGGTGAAGCGGTGATGGACTGGATGCAGGACGAGCAGGAACGCGGCATTACGATCACCTCCGCCGTAACCACCTGCCACTGGAATCAAAGTGAAATACAGATCATCGATACCCCGGGACATGTCGATTTCACAATCGAAGTTGAACGCTCATTGCGCGTGCTTGACGGTGCTATCGGTGTCTTTTGCGCTGTCGGCGGCGTGGAAACCCAGTCGGAAACCGTCTGGAAGCAGGCCGACAAATATCATGTTCCAAAAATTGCATTTGTCAACAAGCTGGACAGGATCGGCTCCAGTTTCTTTGGAACCGTAGATATGATCAAAGAGAGGCTGAATGTCAATCCGCTGATCACGCAATTACCCCTTGGATCGGAAGACGACTTTATCGGCATCATCGACCTGATCCGTATGCAACAGATTGTCTGGGAGGAAGACGATTTAGGAGAGTCCTTTACAACCGCAGAAATCTCCCCGGACATTCTTGAAACTGCCGCAAAATATCATGAAAAGCTAATCGAAACTCTGGCTGAAGTTGACGATAAAATTATGGAGGCCTATCTATCCGAAGTCCCGATTGCTCCGGAAGATATAGTAACCGCCATCCGAAAAGCAACTATAGACTTGAAACTTGTTCCGGTTTTGTGCGGCAGTGCCTTGAAAAATAAGGGCATACAACCGCTGCTAGACGCCATTGTGCAATTCCTTCCAAGCCCGATCGACATACCCTCCATGAAAGGGACACACCCGGAAACAGGAGAAATCATTGAATGCCGGGCTAAAAGTACCGATCCGCTGGCCGCGCTCATTTTTAAAGTAGCCATGATGGATGGAAGGAAACTCTCCTATGTCAGAATATACAGCGGTAAATTGCAGGCCAAATCAAATGTATACAATCCCGGCCGCAAAATACATGAGAAACTCACCCGCATCTTAAGGATACATGCCAACAAGAGAGCGCGCATCGAAACCGCCGCTGCCGGTAGTATTGTCGGAATTGTCGGCTTAAAAAATTCTTCGACAGGCGAAACCCTGTGTTCAAGCGATCAACCGGTTTTGCTTGAAAAAATGGAGTTTTTGGAACCGGTCATCTCTGTGGCCGTGGAACCTAAAACCCATACTGACGAAGAAAAGTTAGATGAGGTATTGGAAAAATTTATTGCCGAAGATCCGACCTTAAAGTTCAAGAAAGACGACGATACCGGGCAGACGATCTTATCCGGCATGGGAGAGCTGCACCTTGAGGTTATTATCAGCCGCATGCAACGCGAATTCAAGACCAACGTCAATGTGGGCAAGCCCCAGGTCGTCTACCGGGAGACCATTGCCAAAGGAGCGGCGGGTTCAGCCGTCTTTGACAAGGAAATCTCCGGGCAGCGCCACTTTGGCGAAGTAAAATTAAAACTGAAACCTCTGCAGCGCGGCAGCGAAAATCGGTTCAGATCCGCAATCAGCGCAGAAACGATACCCGCTATTTTTATACCTGCCATCGAAAAAGGGGTGATGGAATCGTTGGAAAGCGGTGCCTTGATGGGCTATCCGGTAGTCGATGTTGAAGCCGTCCTCACCGGCGGCTCCTTTAAGGAATCCCTGGGCACGGAACTGGCCTATACTGTGAGTGCATCCATGGCATCCAAAACAGCCCTTGCAAACGGGCAGCCTTTTCTGCTCGATCCGATTATGGATGTGGAAGTCCATGTTCCGGAAGCTTTTGTGGGAGAGGTTATCGGGGATCTTAATTCCCGCAGCGGCAAAATCGAATCGATTGAGCACAAAATGGGCCAGCAGGTCATCAAGGCCTCTGTTCCTCTGGCCCATATGTTCGGCTACGCAACCGCATTGCGCTCCGCTACCCAGGGCCGAGGAACATTTAGCATGCAGTTCTCCCATTTTGACCGCAAATAACAGAGCGGAAAGAAAAATTTTATTTACGTCTTTTCCTGCTAACGCGATTTTGCTTTATCTTTACGGATCCCAATCAGCATTTTTTCAATTTTGGCCCTTTTTTCCGGATCATTCATCGTTTCCAAAGCCCTTTTCAAGTGAAAAGCAGCGTTCTTAAAATTTGAATCCATTTTGTAATAGATACCCAGGTAATAATGAGCGTAATCCAGCCTGCCCAGCTTACCATAGGTTCCACCAAGAAAATAATATGCCTTAGAATATTCAGAATTTATTGAGATTAGCTGCTCAAATGTCACTGCGGCTTCCTTTAGCCGTCCCGTTTCTATTTGAGTGCGTCCCAGATAGAAAAGTCTTTGGGGGCTATTGGGGGCAAGACTTTCGGCAGAACGCAGAATATTCAATGCTTCCTGATAGCGACCATCTAGAAAATAGATGCGTCCGAGATCCCTTATAATATAAGGATCAAATGCATTTTTTTCTAAAGCTGCCTTCAGGTGGTCAATAGCGTCGTTGCGGTTGCCGGTCTTTGCCAGGATTAAGCCGTAACCGTAATGCGCCAGGGAATTTTCAGGATGATTTTTTACATCTGACTCAAACCGTTTCAAGGCCGCATTTTCATCCCCGTAAGCAGCAACCAGCCAGGTATGGGTTCTTTCAAATGGGTAAGGATTTATGTTGGTTTGAACTTTTTCATGTTTTGCAAGCCATATGTCAATATATACCATCCGAGCTTCTGAAGCCGGGTGGGTTTGCAAATACGTTGGAATTTGTTTTGAACCAAACCACTGCCGGCTGCGCATCTTTTTCAGCATTACGAGCAACCCTTGGGCGCTATACCCGGCACGATTTAAATGCTCGAGCCCGACCTGGTCCGCCTCAGCTTCATCGTCGCGGCTGTAAGCAAGCGCAACTGATTGACCGGCCGCAAGAGTCCCCACGGTTACCGCACTGGCCGCCTCTGCGGCCCCACTGCTTCCCAGCAGCACACCGGCGACAACACCGGCGAGTGTTGCCATGCCAATTTTTTTGGACCGCTCGATTTTTTTGGAGATATGACGTAAAGACACATGCGCAATTTCATGGGCAATTACGCCCGCCAGCTCTTCCTCGCTCTCCATAGCCTCAATCAATCCGCTGTTGATAAAAATATGTCCCGCCGGGCTGGCAAAGGCGTTATAACTATCTTTTTTTATAATATAAAACCGATATTTGAATGGCTGTGGGGGAAGGACCGAAACAACTTTTTGACCGACATCGTTCACATAGTCCACAATGATCGGATCTTTTATCAATTTAAATTGCTTTAAAACGACCTTCAAAAACTCCCGGGATAGTTCTTCTTCCTCTCGAACGCTTATACCCGCCGCCCCTGGAGGTAAAAGCATAGCGGTGATTAATATCAATATGGTACAAATCGCAAATAAATGCCTGTAAAATTTCATGTACACCTCTGGCCGCCTATGTAAATATCCTGGCTCTCCGAGGCGTAGGCTCTACGAGCCGGAGGCCCAGAGGACCAGGCTTTGATTTCACCCCATAGGGTGCACCTATCTCAAATGTAGTAAGTTAAATTCCAAATTCCAAATATCAAATATCAAACAAATCACAATAACCGAAATTCAAAAATCCCTCCGGGGCGTAGGCCCGATGCCCCTACGGGCCGGAGGCCAAACAATGTCTCGGCCTGGAAGGTTTGGTCACCTGTCGAGAGCCTCGAGGTCGAACGATTGAACATTGGAATTTGAATTTTATTTGTAATTTGGTGCTTGGAATTTGTGATTTTAGACACAAAACTCCAAGGCAGAGCCAAATATCTCTGACCTGGCCCAGAGGACCAGGTTTTTTAGGACATAATAAAAATAATGGTTCGCTGACTATCATAGCTTATATCCTTTTCAAACATCAAGTTTTATGCTAAAAATACCGTCATGACCAATATTATATGTATAGCCAACCAGAAAGGCGGGGTCGGCAAAACTACCACGGCCGTAAATCTGTCTGCCGCGCTGGCTGTCTCAGAAAAAAGAACACTGCTGGTTGACTGTGATCCCCAGGGCAACGCAACTACCGGGCTTGGCCTCGACAAATACAATATTCATAACACCTTATATCATGGTATGATGGGGGAAGTTGCTGCCAAAAATCTCATTGTGAACAGCGCCATTGAAACTCTGAAAATCATTCCTTCGCGCGTGGAACTTATCGGTTTTGATGTCGAAATGCTGTCACAACCAAAACGAGAAATGATTTTAAAGAATCTTCTTGCCGAGCTTAAAGATGCGTTTGAATATATTATTATTGACTGCCCTCCCTCCTTGAGTCTGCTGACGGTAAACGCCCTGACAGCCGCCGATTATATGCTGATACCCTTGCAGTGCGAATTTTACGCCCTGGAAGGACTTGGGCAGCTATTGCAAACCATGAAACGCATAAAACACAATCTGAATCCGAAATTGAAAATTGCCGGGATTCTTCTTACCATGTATGACAAAAGAACCAACCTGTCCCGGCAGGTCGCGGAAGATGCCGAAAAATATTTCAAAAACCTGGTATTTAAAACCATAATTCCCAGAAACGTAAAGTTGGGAGAAGCGCCCAGCTTCGGAAAACCAATACTTTTTTATGATGCTACTTCGGTCGGGGCTATAAGCTACTTTGAGCTGGCCAAGGAAATCATGAACCAACACTCGAAAGCAAATTAATGGAAAAAGGGGAAAATAAAAAAGGGCGCGGCTCGGGTTCAAAAAAAACCAAAAAAAGGGCTTTGGGCCGAGGCCTTGATGCCCTCATTCCCAAAATCGAAGTAATTGAAGACCGTTCCAAAGAATATTTCCAGTGCGACATCGAATTGATCCGTCCAAACCGCTACCAGCCCCGCCTCAGGTTCCCTGAAGATGAGATGGAAGAACTGTCGCGCTCCATCAAAGAACAGGGCATTATACAACCCCTTCTGGTCAGAAAGGACCATACCGGCTATGAACTGGTCAGCGGTGAAAGACGCCTGCGAGCCGCCAAAAAAGTCGGGCTGAACCGGGTGCCTGTGCTCTTAAAGTCGATCACTGATTCCGAACTGCTGGTGATGTCCATCATCGAAAACGTACAACGACAAGATTTGAACCCCCTGGAAGAAGCCGAAGCTTACTACCAGCTGATCAGCGAATTCGATTTTACCCAGGACCAGGCCGCCGAACGCATCGGTAAAAGCAGGTCCGCTATTGCCAATTTCTTGAGACTGCGGCAGTTGCCCAAACCTATCAAGGCAAGCATAACGGATGGAACATTAAGTATGGGACACGCAAGGGCTTTGTTGGGTGCCGAGACACCGGCTCAGCAGAACTCTGCCTTCAGGTCCATTGTAGCCAAAGGGCTTTCGGTCAGGGCCGCCGAACGTCTAATCAAACGTTTAAAATTACAGAAGAAAAAAACGAAAAGGGTTCCGACCGATTCCGAACAAAGATACTTTTTAAGTTTGGAAGAAGATCTTTCCCGCCGCTTCGGCACCCGGGTACAGATCAAAAAGCAAGGGCAAAAGGGTACGCTTGAAATAAAATTCTACAGCGACGACGACCTTGACCGGGTTATAAGCTTATTAAAAAAAATCTAACCCATGAAAAGTCCGCCGAAGGCGGACGTTGCATAAAATCGCGGAGCAATTTTATATGTCGATTCACATTATCATAGATGGCTATAATTTGATCCGCCAATCCAGTTTTTTCAGCCCCATCGACCGCCGGGACATGCAACTCGGCCGGGAAACCCTCACCGAAACTCTGGCAGCATATAAAAGAATAAAAGGCCATAAGATAACCGTCGTCTTTGACGGAGCCCAAGCACCTTCCTTTTTCCAATCCAGAGACCAGATTAAAGGCATCAAGGTTAAGTTTTCCCGCAGCGGCGAATCGGCCGACAGCGTCATTAAAAGGATGGCCGCCAGGGAAAAGGAAAAAGCTCTGGTTGTAAGCTCAGACCTTGATGTTATGAATTTTGCTGCATTCGCAGGGTGTGCCACCATAACCGCTTTAAAATTTGAAGAAAAAATTGCAATGGCAACCTATATGGATGTCAATGGTATCGAAAGAGAAAATGAAGGCGGCTGGGTGCCTACAACCAAAAAAAAAGGGCCTCGTAGACGGCTTTCCAAAAAACAGCGCAAGAGTAGAATTAAAATCCAAAAACTATAGTTAATGAATTCGCAAAAAGCCGAATTATCAAGTAGCTTTTTGTTTGAAATACGCTAACATTAAAGATTAATGAATTCGTAAAAAGATCTCTTTGGGGGCTATTTACGAGATCAAACAAAAGGGCCAGACAAACATGTGTGAAACGAACGCATACCTGATTCAGGGTGATGAGAAAACACTGGTTATGGAAGCCGTTGATACGATTGAACCCGAAAATGGCGGTGTTAGATTGATTAGTATCTTCGGTGATCAGAAATTCCTAAAGGCCGGCATCCATGCAGTTGCACTGGCAGATCACAATATATTTCTAAAAGAACAGGAATAACAGGGTTTATCGCCCAAAATCGTAACCAGAAGAATATTTGCCACAAAGGCACAAATATCAGTGATTGCTGCCGAAACGTTTTACAATCTCTCGAATAATTTGACAAATCATAAATATTTGGTCACCCTTAGATAGCGTATTTGATAGCGCCTTTTTTGAAAAATTCTGAAGCCCGACGATTTTCTAAACCCTAACTTATTGAGACGTTACGACCTGCACGGCTAAGATGAAAATATTTATTGCCAAAAATGCAGGCTTCTGCATGGGCGTCCGCAGAGCCGTTGAAATGGTTCTGGACGCGCCAAATAAACATGAAGGCCCAATCTTTACCTATGGACCTCTTATCCATAACCCCCAGGTTCTGAATCTTTTAGAGGAAAAAGGAATATCCATCCTTCCTGAAATTCCGGATCGCGGTTCCGGTACGGTGCTTATCAGAGCCCACGGTGTTCCGCCTAAAGCCAAAGAAGATCTCAAAGCGGCGGGTTTTAAAATCATCGACGCGACTTGCCCGCGGGTAATAAAAGTCCAGACCATCATCCGCAAACACTCCCAACAGGGTTATGCTTCGATCATTATCGGCGACAAAAATCACCCGGAAGTTATTGGTCTGCTCGGTTTTGCAGGAGAAAAAGGATATGTGGTTGACAGCCTCGATGACCTGAAATACCTCCCGCCTTTTGACAGGGCGATCATTGTAGCCCAGACCACCCAGAACACGCAATTTTTCGAAAAAGTAAAAAACTGGGCCGCCCGGAAATCCCCTCGTTATATAATCTTTGATACCATTTGCAATTCAACTGCAAAACGCCAGGCCGAGGTAAGGCAACTGGCCGATGCCGTGGATGCGGTCATTGTCGTCGGAGGCCTCAGCAGCGGCAACACCAGGCGACTGAGCGAGATTGCGCAACAGACTGGAAAGCCGACATTTCATATCGAGTCAGAATCGGAACTCGATTCAAAGGTCCTTTCTTCGGTAAAAAATATCGGGATAACCGCCGGCGCCTCCACCCCCAACTGGATCATCAACAGAATATACCGAACCCTTGAAATACTGCCGTATACCAAAAAGCAAAGCTGGCGCAGGGTGCTTATTACCATCCAGCGCACTCTCCTACTCACAAACATTTATGTATCCATCGGGGCCGGATGCCTCTCCTATGCCTGTACCAAACTTCTGGGAATTGCCAACTTCTTTCCCCATGTACTCATATCTATACTTTATGTTCAGTCCATGCACATTTTGAACAATCTGACAGGTACCAAAGCGGACCGCTTCAATGACCCCGAAAGGGCATCATTTTATGATAATAACATGGTCCTGCTTGCACTGCTTGCTGTCATTGCCGGCGGAGCCGGCTTGGTGACCGCCTATACTCTGGGGGTGATTCCGTTTTTGATTCTTCTGGCCATGAGCATCTTGGGTCTTTCCTACAATCGGAGATTTATCCCGGGCTGGTTTACCGGCAACAAGTACCGGAGAATAAGAGATGTGCCCGGCTCAAAAACCGTACTGATTGCAATAGCATGGGGGATCGTCACCGCACTTCTGCCCTCCCTGTCCGGGCCAAGCAGCAGTCCGGGTACGGCGGCCGTCTTTTTGTGGTCGATCGGCCTGGTCTTTGTGAGAACAGCATTTTTCGACCTTCTTGACACGCAGGGCGACCGCATTGTGGGGAAGGAAACGATCCCTTTGCTGCTGGGAGAAAAGCGCACGATAAGTTTGTTGAAAGCGATGCTCGTTTTTGTTTTGGCTGCTTTAATAGTATCGAGTGCCCTGCACCTGACGTCAAACCTCGGGTTTGCCCTTGCAATCTGCCCCATTTTTGTATTTATAGTGCTTTCAGCCCACCAAAGAGGCCATATGCTGCCCGGGACCCGGCTGGAATTTC
Organism: Candidatus Desulfatibia sp.; assembly: GCF_036446775.1. Classification (NCBI taxonomy): domain Bacteria; kingdom Pseudomonadati; phylum Thermodesulfobacteriota; class Desulfobacteria; order Desulfobacterales; genus Candidatus Desulfatibia; species Candidatus Desulfatibia sp. Next base: position 2,053 of record NZ_JAZFTO010000201.1, on the reverse strand, counting down.
TGGTGGAAACCAACTTTGTTATGGCGGGTATTGTTGCATTTACATGGTCGGCGCTCATTGGTTAACGCTCTATCAATTTATCCATTTCTGGAGAAAGTGGCGCTGATTAACCCCAAAGGAAATTAGTTTCTTGATATTTCGATGGCACTATGGAATATTGCGCCTGCTTTCGCTGTACGGCCGACGGCAAGAAACATTTCCGGCGGTCTTTTAATGTATGAGGCTGTTAAAAAGGTACCAGGAGTAAGTTGTGAACAAAGTTCAAAATGAAAGTAATTGCAGTTCGGATTCGACTATGTTATTTTAACCCAAATTAAACGATTTTTTAAATTAGTGCCCATCCATAAATACATTTGAGCACTAAGTAGCAATAGCCATTAACGGGAAGCCAGTTATGATCGATTTAAACGAGATGACCGTACTGATCGTGGATGACATCATCACCATGTGCAAATCGATACATCGCATGATGAAGACCATCGGGTACGGGGACCAGTTTTTCTATGCTCATAATGGGAAAGAAGCTTTGCGCTTCCTGCGCAAAGAGCCCATCGATTTAATTTTGATGGACTACAATATGCCCGAGATGCAAGGTGGTGAAGCCTTAAGCATTATTCGGGATGACAGGATTTTAAGGGATATACCGGTAATTATGATTACGGCCCAGGCCTACGCAGATTATGTGGCCGAGGCGGCCGAGTCCTATGTTGATGCCTTGATACTGAAGCCCTTGACCATCAAGTTATTGGAGAACAAGGTTGCCGATGTCGTTGCCAAGGCCAACGATCCTCCTCCCATTGTCGCCCATCTTAAAAGAGCCCGGGAATTTGAAGAAGAAGGCGAACTGGATATGGCCATCCAAGAAGCCCAGCTGGCCATGGAAGTGGATCCGGATTCATCCCGAGCCATCCGTGAACTGGGCCATTTTCATTTAAAGAAAGATGACTTAAAAGAGGCTGAAAAGTGGTTGTTGCAGGCCGCCCGGATGAATGAAATGGATGTGATTGCTTTCCATAATCTTGGGGAGCTGTATCTCAAGCAGGATAAAATCGATGAGGCTCATCATTACTTTGAAAAAGCCATGGAAATCAGCCCGCGCCACCTTGACCGCGGGATCAATTTTGGCAAGACCCTGATCCAAAGGAAAATGGTCCCCCGGGCCATTAAGGTATTTACCCAGGCTTTCAAATTGTCGAAAGATCCATTAGTGCTAAAGGAGGAAGTTGCCGATTTTTGTTGTGAGAACGAAGCACATAATTATGCCGCCTCCCTTTTTGAGGATCTGATCAGTAAACTGCCGCAGCGGCCAGACCTTCTTTTCAAGCTTGGTAAGACATGGGAATCTGTGGGTGATGTCAAAAAAGCATTACCATATTTGATTGAAGCTGAAAAGAACGATGAAGAAAACCTGGAAATTAAATTCCACCTTGCCCGGGATTATGTAGCTATAGGCAAGCCGATTTGGGCTGAAAAAGCCTTGAAGAGATTGTTAAAGCTCGATGCGGACCACAAAGAAGCCCAAGAGCTTTTGAAAAGCTGTATTAAAATGTGAGGAAGCAGCCCATGGCAAATGCTAAAGAATTGCTTGAAGTTTTAATAAAAATTAATGCCGTCTCTAATGATCAGCACCTCGATTTCGGTGAGAAACTACAGCATATTATCCTTGATATTGTCCGGCACATGCGCGTCAAAAGCGGCTCTATCATGCTTGTGAAAGGCTCTCAGAACATTAAAGTTGTGGCCTCGACCAATACCGAATTGATCGGCATAAAGCAAAGTCTCGATCAGGAATCTCCCTCCTCCTGGGTTTGCATACATAAAGATATTTTGTATGTCGAAGATATTTCCACCAGTGATATTTTTCCGGCGCGTTTTGAGCACTATGAAGGATGCGCCTTGTTGCTGGCACCTTTCATAGTCAAAAATAAGGTTATTGGTATCATAGCGGTAACGGATAAGATCGGTGAGGATTATTTTCCCCAAGAGGAACAGAAATCCCTGTTAATTTTAGCGGGGCATGTCATCGGTGCTCTTGAAAATCAACGCCTGACAG